>JANPKE010000032.1:0-3722 GCA_031425875.1 Nitrospirota bacterium | reverse complement strand
GCTTCATAAGAACCTCATTGGCAATCTGTCGGACAGAAAAACACGACGTAGATTACAATCGCGAGACCCAAGCCTACTGCTCCCATTAGGAACCACTGTGCACGTGTCATTCTTTCCCCCCTTAGCACAGATGGTCTTCAGCAAGTCCAATGCCACTTGTGAAGAAGCCGGTATAGGTGAGGGGTGAGGAGGAAGGCGTGAAGAGCAAAGACATTTTGTCATGGCGTCCCTTCACCCTTCACGTCTTTTGTCGCGTTCTGCTACAGGGAGCGAATGACTGCTGTGGCAGAGAGCCCCTGCTTCCGGAGGCGGCCCTACAGCCAATAGCTGATCACGAAAGCAACCAACTGTAAATCTGTGGTTTCTCCAACCTCTTCACTAGCTCCAGAAGCTCTTCGTGGGTGGCATCGCCCTTGCTCAATTGTCGGCCAGGAGGATCGTTCATGGGGAAGGAGACACATCTCTTCGAGACCATATTGGTTCCGGTTGATTTTTCCCCCTGTTCCGACGAGGCATTCCGGGTTGCCTGTCAGGTCGCGCGGCTGTGTGGGGCGACAGTGCTTGTTTTGCACGTGATCGACACCAGCGCGCTTGCCGCATTCAATCGATTGGGCTTGCTGGCTGTTCCATCCGATGCCGCGCCACAGCGCCGCCGTTTACGCCATCATGCCCGTCTAAAAGTGAGGCAGTTGTTGGAGTCGAAAGTAGCCATGGATGTGAAGATCACACGCCTGATCGTGGAGGGGGTGCCTTTCGTCGAGATCGCCAAAGTTGCGCGCACGGGGGATATCGATCTGGTCGTGATAGGAAGCTACGGCGGCCGGTCCGGCAGTGTGGACAGGATTTTCTTTGGCAGCACAGCGGAAAAGGTCGTTCGCACGGCCGGTTGTCCCGTCTTGACCGTTCCGCTTGAGGCATCCGCGCCACAGCGGAAGTCCACGCGTTGATCAATTAATTAATTGGTAGATGGAGGATCTCATGATGATTGGAGCAAGTTTGGTACAGTGGCGCAGGTTGGGAATGGTTCTCTCCATGGTCTGTGTGGCCTGGATGTATGGGTCGGTTCTGCTGGCGCAATCCGAACAAGTGGTGGACGTGACGATCAAGGATTCTCGTTTTCTGACGAAGCAAAATCCGTTGCGTCTTGGCTTTCCTACCGTCATCAAGGTACGGAATGAAGATGCGGAGCGACACGATTTCAGCTCGACCATGTTTGAAGGGATTCCGACCCAGATCGAAAAGGACGGCGTGATCGTGTACGGCCGTGGGGTGGGGGGAGTCTTGCTTGATCCGAAACGAGACGCCACGATTCGATTTGACATGACGCGACCAGGTCGGCATGTCTTTCGATGCTCGATTCACCCGACGATGAGCGGAGAATTGCTCTTGTTGAGTGCAGAGGCGGTGTGAGTGTGCCGACAGGGAAATTGAAAATTCTCTTTGCCACTGACGGGGCACAGGGATCGGCGACGGCGGAGGCCTTTGCCTGTGCGCTCGCCCAATCGTGGGGGGCCTCGCTGACCGCGATGAGCGTTCTGGAGTTTCCACCTGGGATGAACCCGGACTATGCGGTGAATCGATTGTATCTGGATGAATTGATGCAAGAGGCAACGACCAGATTGGTGGACATAACAGCGCGGGCGGGCGCCCTCGGGCTCTCAGCCCAGTCTCGCATCGCAACCGGAATCCCAAGTGAAGAAGTGTTGGCCGTCGCACGGGCTGAAGAAGCGGATCTAGTCGTAGTTGGAACGAGAGGGAAGACCGGTCTCGAGCACGTCTTGCTGGGAAGCACGGCCGAGCGAATCATTCGTATGGCACCCTGTCCCGTTTTGACTGTCCCGGGGGCGAAACAGCGCGCAGATGAACACCAGAAGGCCACCGTCACGAGGATGCTCGTGCCGGTCGATTTCTCAGATTGTTCACGTGACGCACTGGAGTATGGAGCGTTGATCGCACAACGATCGAATGTCTCCATGAAACTTCTTCACGTCCTGGAGCCGGTGTCGTACGGATTAGACTTTACGCTGCCTCAAATGGCCCAGCGGGAATCGAGCAAGACCGCCATCACGAAGCGGTTATCAGATTTCGTCTCCGCGCTCACTTCCCTCGGTCTTGCGTCCGACTTCCTGATTTCGGGCGGGCTGCCGGCCGATTCCATCCTTGATGCGGCTCGAGCTCAATCGGTCGATGTGATTGTGATGGGGACGCATGGCCGCCGGGGGGTGTCTCATGCGTTGTTCGGCAGTGTCGCGGAGTCCGTCCTGCGGAGATCCTCGTGCCCTGTTCTCACAGTACGGAGCCCGAAGTTACCGTCAGACCATCGTCGGGTCCTCTCAGGACAATCGATGCCGACCAATGTGTAACCCAGGAGCAAGTCATGCGAACGCGAAAAACAACAACCAGTAAAGCCAAAGGTCGAGTCGCTCCCAAGATCGGCCGAGCCAAGAAGGCCATTGAATTACCGGATGACATGTGGGAACGGATCTCGCAGAAAGCGTACGAATTGTGGGAACAGCGCGGCCGTCAAGAAGGGAGCGCGTTTCGAGACTGGCTGGATGCGGAGGAAATCGTCATGGAAGAAATACATGAATCCCGCGAGTGAACAAGCAACGGGATTCTGGGCTCCACGGCCTCCTGCTCTCGATGCAGTGCTCGTGCGGCTCGAATCGCTGTCGCTCAAGCCGGAATTCGCCCTGCAGCGAGAGATGGCGCTGGCTCGGGCGTTGAGACCCTACCTGGGGGGCATCGCGGGCAGACTCGTCGCACCGCTTGTTCAAGAAACCGAACTCGCTAACCTGTTCCTTCTCTGCGATTTCTATCCTGAAGACGGGCAATTGACGTTGATCGAACAGTTGCGAGACGTCATCACCGAACATATTCCCAATGAAGAACGGCAGTGGCTCGATCCCTTGAAACATTCCTATTTTGATGTGCTGGAACTGACTTCCTCGCCGAAGCCAGGGGAAGATCTCACCGTGCGGTCGCTCGGAGATCGAACCGCGTTGGTGGTTCCCGGCCATGAATCCCTCAACGATCTTGCGGCAGGTCGGGTGTTACTGACCCGCCTCGTTGGCACTCCGGATGGTGGCGAATCAGGCAAGGCAGTGTGGGCCGGCTGCGGAATCGTCTTGTCTCAGGCCGATGCCAACGCGCTACTCGAGAGGACTGTGGAATGGCGTCGAGAAATGGAGATGACCACCGGATCCTTTGCATTAGGGGAGTGGAGGGAGTTTACCAAGCGTTTCGGGTACATGTTCCTCTGGGCATTCGCACAGCTCCGCACGGACGCGTTGGTGGACGCCGTCGTCCATATTCGCTATCTCCGTCCCGATGGCCAGCCCTATCTCTATACTGTGGCTCTGTACGACCACCATGAGTATCGGTTCTTTGTCGATGGATTGTCTGAGATGAGCGAGCTTAAGCCGGAGAAGACAACGCCTCAGGTTGGAAGGCAAGGCCAGATCGACGATGTTCCTCCGACTCACACATGGGTGCAGCGCGATGAGAGCAGCGGGACCGACTCTATTGTCGCGAAGGTGACACTCACGTCGTCCCAGCTCATCGTGGAATGCGACAGTCCGGCACGACTTGACCAGATCAAGCATCGACTCGCGGCCTCGTTTGGATTTTCACTGCATTTCCGAGGCGAGACGCTCGTACCGCCCGCGCGGCAACTCTCGGTAGCCGAACTCATGTCCGATGAATCGCCGCCGTTGGTCGTG
>JANPKE010000031.1:0-2453 GCA_031425875.1 Nitrospirota bacterium | reverse complement strand
CGGCAGCATCACGTCCTTGTCGTGCCTCCATGTCCTCGAACATATAGGACTTGGCCGATATGGCGATCCCATCAATCCGACGGGGAGCCTTCTCGCTGCCGCGGAGCTCCAGCGTGTATTGAAACCGGGCGGGAGGCTTTTCTTATCGGTGCCAGTGGGACGCGAGCGGGTTTGTTTCAATGCCCATCGGATATTTTCATCGAGCACGGTCAGGGATTTCTTTCAGGACCTCCAGCTCAAGACTTTTTCTCTTGTTGACGATGCTGGACGCTTCAACGCGGAGGTTTCGCCAGACGCTGCCACCAATCTTGAGTATGGGTGCGGTCTTTTCGAATTTGTGAAGGCACGTGAGTAGGGGTCTACGGGCCTGGCTGGCTCAGAGCGAGCTGTTTGCCTATAACGTCGTGCGGCGCGATCGTTGGATTGCGCAGCAGGCGTCGCTGGTACCGAGGGGAACGAGAGTGTTGGATGTCGGCGCCGGCTCCTGCCCCTATCGTGCACTGTTCGCTCATTGCGACTATCGCACGCAAGATCTCGCTCCGTTACGAAGCGACCAGCTTCGCCATGGTGGCTATGGGGAGCTCGACTTCGTGTCGGATGTGACAGACATTCCGGTTCCCGACGGCAGTTTCGGGGTGGTGCTCTGTACGGAGGTGCTGGAACATCATCCTGAGCCCATCCGAGTGGTCGACGAATTGGCAAGGATTCTCCAGCCAGGAGGAACGCTCGTTCTCACCGCGCCGCTTGGATCAGGAATTCATCAAGAGCCCTACCATTATTACGGTGGCTATACTCCCTGGTGGTACGAGCGCTTTCTGAAGGCGGCTGGATTTGAGGAAATCACCGTTGAACCGAACGAAGGGTCATTTCGATTTTTCGGGCAGGAATCATTACGGTTTATTCAAGCAACCAGTCCAATGAGCAAAAATCTCCCCGTGGGGATTCGACTGCTCTGGTTGCCGATGTGGGTCGTGCTTTGTCCTGTCCTTGGCTTGATCATCCCCGTCTTGTGCAAATGGCTTGATAAGTTCGACCGTGAGAGGCGTTTTACAGTTGGCTACCACGTGACAGCACGGCGGGCCGGGTCATCGTGAAGTCATGAAAATCTTGTGCGTATTAGGAGAGCATGCCTATGGAGACCCCGCGCGCGGAGAAGGCCCCGAGTACGCGAATTTTCTTCCTGCCCTACGCCGTTTGGGCCATCAAATCAGTTTCTTCGAGTCGTTGTCCCGCAAACCGTACGATGATTTTTCTCGCCTCAACGAAGCCTTGTTAAAACGTGTGGAGGAGATGAGCCCGGACGTTGTTTTCTGCGTGCTGATGCAATATGAAGTGTGGATCGAGACCATCCGGATCATTCGACACAGCGGAGCCTGGGTCGTTAATTGGTCGACGGATGATTCCTGGAAGTATCCGATGTTTTCCAAGCTGATCGGTTCGGAATACGATCTCTTCGTGACGACCTACCCACAGATAGTCGAACGTTACCATCAGGATGGTATCAATTCCGTCTGCCTCTCTCAGTGGGCGGCCAATGCCGAGACCTTGATGTCCCCTCTTCCTGCTTCGGCCTGTCGCTATCCCGTGAGCTTTGTCGGTGCTGCCTATGGGAACCGTCAAGCCATGATCGCCAGGCTTCGTCACGAAGGTATAGAGGTCGCTTGTTTCGGTCATGGATGGCCTGAAGGTCCGGTCGAGACCAAGCGCATGGGGGAAATCTTTCGCGAATCGCTGATTAGTCTCAATTTCAGCGATGGAGCGCGCGGTCGTTCTGATTCCGCAAGGCGACAGATCAAAGCACGTATCTTCGAAGTACCGGGATATGGAGGCTGTCTCCTGACTGAGAAGGCCCCAAACCTCGATCGATATTTCCGCGTCGGGGAAGAAGTTCTGACGTTCGAAGGAGCCGATGAGATGATTGAACAGGTCAAATCGCTGTTCTCTCATCCTGAGCGAAGGGATGAGATTGCGCGAGGCGGCTGTGACCGAGTAGTGCGAGACCATACCTATGAGCGACGCTTCGATGAGTTGTTGCGAGAGCTTACCCGACGTATTCCACGCCGGTGCACACTGCCCGTGGACTGGACAACGTTTCGAGCCGCTGCACGGAGCCATCACGCTGGATTTGTTCTTTGGATGATGCGATCCGTATTGGTGTTCGTGGCATCCTTGGTTTGGGGAAAGAGCCGCGGTCCGCGAGCAGCACGTCGGCTGGCATTCGAGCTATCTTGGAGACTACGGGGCGCCTGGACCTATACTGCCGCCGGCTGGCCTGGTCGGATATTTTACAGGGAAAGTTAACAGGATGTTGAAAAAGGTCTCCAGCTTTGTTCTCGTATCGCTCAAGACCTCAACGTACCAACCACGTACGTCTCGGCCTTTCGCTCACTGTGGCCTCGCTGGAAGACCTTTTTGAACATCCAGCATCAACGCAATTTGTCGATTATCCATTA
>JANPKE010000030.1:0-3728 GCA_031425875.1 Nitrospirota bacterium | reverse complement strand
GCGTTGGAGGACGGATTGTACGCCGCGCGCAATTTTGTAGTGCTCTTCCCCGATGACCTGTGGATCAAGAATACGCGACGTGGAGTCCAGCGGATCGACCGCTGGATAAATACCCAACTCCGCCAGTTGCCGAGACAACACGGTGGTGGCGTCCAAGTGCGCGAAGGCGGTGGCCGGCGCTGGATCGGTCAAGTCGTCGGCCGGCACATAGATCGCCTGCACCGATGTGATCGACCCACGCTTGGTCGATGTAATGCGCTCTTGTAACGCGCCCATTTCCGTCGAGAGGTTCGGCTGATATCCGACGGCCGACGGCATACGACCGAGCAACGCGGAGACTTCCGATCCCGCCTGTGTAAACCGGAAAATATTATCCACAAAGAGCAGCACGTCTTGATTCTCTTCGTCGCGGAAATACTCCGCGACGGTAAGGCCGGTCAAGCCCACGCGAAGGCGCGCGCCGGGCGGCTCATTCATCTGGCCGTAGACTAACGCGGCTTTGGACTTGGTGAAGTCGTCCGGATCGATGACTTTCGATTCCATCATTTCGTGCCAGAGATCGTTCCCTTCGCGGGTCCGTTCACCGACACCGGCAAATACTGAAAATCCACCGTGATGGAGCGCAATATTGTTGATGAGTTCCATGATGATGACGGTCTTGCCGACACCGGCGCCGCCGAAGAGTCCGACCTTGCCGCCCTTGCTATAGGGTTCGAGCAAATCGACGACCTTGATGCCAGTCTCCAGCACTTCCGTCTTGGTCTCTTGATCTTCCAGCTTCGGAGCGGGCCGGTGGATCGGATAGGTTTTCTGCGTCTTGATCGGTCCTTTTTCGTCGACCGGCTCGCCGAGCACGTTCATGAGACGGCCGAGCGTCTCACGGCCGACGGGCACCGAGATGGCGGCGCCCGTATCCGTCACATCCATCCCGCGCGTCAGACCGTCGGTCGTGGACATCGCGATACTGCGGACTCGGTTTTCGCCCAGATGAGAAGCCACTTCAAGCGTGATCCGAATGGCAGGCGTACCTGCATCCTTGTTCTCTTCTTGCGTCACCTTCAGTGCGTTATAGATATTCGGCAGTTTCCCGGGCGGAAACTCGATGTCCACGACCGGGCCGATGACTTGAATGACTTTTCCTGTACTCACTGTTTCACCCCTTTGCTCAAGTGCTGAATTCTGAGTGCTCCGTGCTGAGCGAGCCGATCATCTCTCCTGGACTCAGCACACACGTCTCCGCGCTCAGAACTGTCCTATTTAAGAGCTTCCGCGCCGCCGACGATGTCCATCAGTTCCTTGGTGATCGCCGTCTGTCTGGTCTTGTTGTAATAGAGCGTGACCTTCTTAATGAGCTGGCCGGCGTTGCGTGTCGCCCCATCCATGGCGGCCATCCGGGCGCCGTGCTCAGCAGCTGCTGATTCCAACAGGATTCGATAGGCCTGTACCTGGAAATGTTTCGGCACGAGCGCACTCAGCAGCGCAGCTTCATCCGGCTCGTAGAGGTAGGCTCCTGACGAAACACCCTCAGCCGGAGCCGCGCTGAACTCAGTCGCCGCATCCACCGGAAACAGCTTCTCCACGATCACACGCTGCTGGATGGCCGACTTGAATTCGTTGTACACAACATGAAGCTCGTCGAATGAGCCCTTCACGAAATTGTCGGTCAGGTCGCCCCCGATATCGAGGGCATGTTCGAAGCTGAGCTTGTCGAATACACCAGTCCATTCCTGCCGGATCGGCCACGAGCGGCGACGGAAATAGTCGCGGCCCTTTCGACCGACGATGCTCAGACCCACCGTCAACCCTTGGGCCTCGCACTGCCGCACAAACTCAGCGCTCTTCCGCGCGATATTGCCGTTGAATCCTCCACAGAGCCCTCGATCGCTGGTGATCACGAGAACCTCGATCTTTTTCACCTCGCGCTTCTGGAGGAGCGGATGGGCGGAGCGGTTGACGCGCCGGCTCAGATTGCTCAGGACCCCGCGCATCTTGTGGGCGTAGGGACGAGCGGCCAAAATACGGTCCTGCGAGCGTTTGAGCTTCGCCGCCGCCACCATCTTCATGGCCTTGGTAATTTTCTGGGTATTCTTAAACGCCGCTATCTTGCGGCGCAAACTTTGTAAGCTTGGCATTGTCTTCCATCAGGGCTGTGGACTGAGTGCGGAGGGTGCAGATCGGGCACCCTGGCGTCCGCCTCCACCCTGAGTCCTCGATACTCAGTCTTGTGCTTATGCTTTGGCTCCGTACCCCATCTTCTGCTTGAAGGTCGTGATGATCTCCTTCAAGCGACCGCCAACCTTGTCGTCGATCTTGCCGATGGTAGTGACTTCTTTCTTTAGTTCAGCATGGTTCTGCTGAACATAGTGCAGGAAGTCCGCTTCGAACTGCAGCACCTTGTCGACAGGCACATCGTCGAGATATCCGTTGACACCCGCATAGATCGAGAGCACTTGATCGGCGACCGGCATCGGCTTGTACTGCCCCTGCTTCAACAGCTCGACCATGCGCACGCCACGCGCCAGCTGCAATTGCGTGGCCTTGTCGAGTTCGCTGCCAAATTGGGAGAACGCCGCCATTTCGCGATATTGGGCCAAGTCCAGCCGAAGCGTACCGGCCACTTGCTTCATCGTCTTGATCTGCGCCGATCCGCCGACGCGGGACACCGAAAGACCGACGTTGATGGCAGGACGAATTCCTGAATAGAACAGATCGCTGCCCAGATAGATCTGGCCGTCCGTAATCGAAATGACGTTCGTCGGGATGTAGGCGGACACGTCACCGGCCTGGGTTTCGATGATCGGCAACGCGGTCAGACTGCCTCCGCCGAGCTTGTCACTCAATTTTGCCGCCCGCTCCAACAACCGCGAATGGAGATAGAACACGTCGCCGGGATAGGCTTCGCGGCCTGGTGGTCTGCGGAGCAACAAGGAGAGTTCACGATAGGCCACGGCATGTTTGGACAAATCGTCATAGACAATCAACGCATGCTTCCCGTTATCGCGGAAATACTCGCCGATCGCGGCACCGGCGAAGGGCGCCAAGAACTGCATAGGAGCGGGATCGCTGGCGCTGGCCGACACGACCATGCTGTATTCCATCGCATGACTCTCTTCGAGAGTCTTGACGACACGCGCGACGGTCGACCGCTTTTGACCGATGGCGACGTAGATACAAAATACGCCGAGACCCTTTTGATTGATGATCGTATCGACCGCGATAGCCGTCTTGCCGGTCTGGCGGTCTCCGATGATCAGCTCGCGCTGTCCGCGCCCGATGGGAATCATGGCATCGATAGCCTTGATGCCGGTCTGCAACGGTTCCCGCACCGATTGGCGAGTATTGACGCCAGGAGCGACCATTTCGATACGCGAAGACAGTGAGGACTTGATGGCGCCCTTGCCGTCGATAGGCTGGCCGATCGCGTTCACCACACGGCCGATCAACGCGTCACCCACCGGAATTTCCGCGATGCGGCCGGTGCGCTTGACCGGATCTCCTTCTTTCACCCCGACCGAGTCGCCCATCAACACGGCGCCGACATTGTCTTCTTCCAGGTTCAACGCAATGCCATAGAGTCCACCTGGGAATTCGAGCATCTCACCGGCCATGGCTCCGTCGAGGCCATAGACCTTGGCGATGCCGTCGCCGACCTGAATGACCGAACCGGTTTCCTTGACATCGACCTGCTTGTCGAAGCCTTTGATCTTCTCTTTGATGATCGCACTGAT
>JANPKE010000029.1:0-4142 GCA_031425875.1 Nitrospirota bacterium | reverse complement strand
TAGACCTGTAAAGTTCTCATGGAGTCACACCTCTGGCGCGATACACCAACGCGAGAATCTCCGCAACCGCACGATACAGCTCGTTTGGAACCTCCTTGCCAATCTCAACGAGTTTAAACAGTGTTCGGGCCACGAACTTCTGTTCGACAACCGGCACCCCGTGATGTCGAGCCAGCTCACGAATACGTTCAGCGACAAAGCCAGCTCCTTTCGCAACCACCACAGGAGCTCCCATCGTGGTGGTGTCATACTTCAGCGCGACAGCCAGATGTGTGGGATTGGTAACTACCACATCCGCAGTTTTCACAGCGGCCATCATGCGTTTCCTGGTCAGCTCTCGTTGGAGGTTCCGCACGCGACCCTTGATAAGCGGGTCGCCTTCCGCGGACTTGTGTTCCTCCTTGACCTCTTCCTTCGACATCCGCAGACTGCGTTCCCACTCATAGCGTTGGTAGAAATAGTCAAACCCGGCCAGAAGCGCGATTGCCCCGGCGACGGCCAATCCGACCTTCAATGAGAGCCCTCCGGTGACCTGCAGGGCGGTACCCATATCGAACCCGACCAAACCCGGAATCTGGAGTACGTCATACCGTGCAACCCACAGACCGACACCCGTCACAATCGCAATCTTGAGGAGCCCCTTCACGAGCTCGATCACAGATCGCAACGAGAACAATCGGGATAATCCTTTGATCGGGCTGATGCGTTGGGCATCCAGTTGAATTGCATCGGCACGCCATAACAACCCGGATTGCAGCAACGACGCACCGCTCCCCATCACCAGAATCCCCATCAAGACCGGAAGACTCAGCGTCACCACAGTGAGGCCAGCCTGGATGACGACCTCGTACACCTGTTCGATGGACATGTCTTTGTAAAACGCTAAGGGAAAGGAGAGCGTAAGCCCTTGACGAGTCATCTCCGTCATTTTCTGAAGACCAACCGGCAACATGGCCGCCAGCAACCCGATCCCGCTCAAGAGGATGACGGCGGTGGACAGGTCGCGACTGATCGCGATCTGTCCTTTCTTGCGCGCATCCTCTTTCCGTTTCGGCGTCGCGGGTTCTGTCTTATTACTTCGATCCTCAGCCATGTCCCAACGCCCTCAGGAGCTCGTCAATCGTGAATTGCAGTCGCTCGATTTCGCGGACCAACAGTTCCGTCATAAACGGCGCGGATAGCGACATCACAGCCAAACCTCCGGCGATGGTGACCGGAAAACTCAGAACAAACACGTTGATCTGACTGACCGCCCGCCCCAACAACGCAAGGAGAATATTGATCAGTAAAATGATGACGAGGACGGGCGCCGCTAACTTCAATCCCAGGATGAACATGTTCTGAGAGAGACGGAGAATAGCCTCACCCATTTCACCAGGGACGGACGCGCCGAATGCCGGAATGGACTCATAGCTCGAGATAATGGTCGCCACCAGCAACAGATGTCCGTTCAGGGAGAGAAAGAGGAGGGTCGCCAGGAGGGTGAAGTATTGGCCGATGATGGGGGTTTGCTCAGCCGTCGCAGGATCGAACAATTGGACCACGCCGAACCCCATCTGCACGCCGATCAGCTCTCCGGCCAGTTCAAGCGCACCGAAAAATAATCGTACGGCCAGCCCGATCGCTAAACCAATGACCATTTCACTGACAAGCCCAGCGGCCAAGACGACAGGATCATAGGGCACGGCGGGAAGTCGGATTAAGGGAGCCAACAGCACTCCCAACGCCAGGACGAGGGCCAGTTTGACTTTCGCCGGAACGGTACGCCCACTCAACACCGGCAACGCAGCTAACAGCCCGCCTATACGAGAAATAAGGACCAAGAATCCTTGGAATTCCGGAAGGAGAATCTGGATGGTCTGCGTCAGCGCCATGTCCCTCTTAAGGCTTCCCCAAGTATTCAACGGGAATAGCGGTATACGGGAGGTTCACGATGGCTCCTGTTCTCACCCGCACAACCCCGACGCATCGAGTCCTGCTACTCCTCAAGCGCAACCGCAGCGAACGAGGGCCCGCAGGATACCGGCTTGGGTACGTTGAGGGCCGACGCGTTGTGAGAACACTGCTGGCAGCCATTTTCTTCCTTCCACTAATGCACATAGTTGGGAATATTCATGAGGAGATTGGCCATATACGTGGTCATGGTGTTCAGCATCCAGGGGAGAAAGAGCAGCAACGCGACAAACAGGACCACCACTTTCGGAACAAAGGTGAGCGTGGCTTCGTTCAGTTGCGTCATGGCCTGGAGCGCACTAATGGCCAGGCCGATGAACAAACTAAGCCCCAGAATCGGGGACGACACCAACAACGTCGTTTCCAACGCTTGCCTGGCCAGTTCCGTTACCATTTCCGGAGTCATATCCTTGTCCTCGTCGCTCGTATTTCGTGAAGCGCCAACCGCGGTTTTGATAAAGCCCAGAATCTATTGATCTGCTGATCTGTTGAAGGTCCTGGAAATATTCAGATCAACAAATCACCAGATCGATCCATATGCCTCACTGAAAACTCCGCACCAGGGACCCCACGACCAAGTACCAACCATCGGCCAGGACGAACAAGATCAGCTTGAACGGCAGCGAGATCACGACAGGCGGAAGAAGCATCATGCCCATCGACATGAGAATGCTGGCAACGACCATATCGACGATGAGAAAGGGGATATAGATTAAGAATCCAATTTGAAAGGCAATCCGTAGCTCGCTCAGAATGAAAGCCGGGATGATTGCCTGGGTTGGCACGTCCTCAACCCGATCCGGTTTCTGCACATGACTCAACGTGATAAAGAGTTCGAGATCCTTTTCCCTTACCTGACGCAGCATAAAGTTCCGCACCGGCTCGATGCCCTTCTTCCACGCATCTTCATAGGAGATCTGCTCAGCCATCAATGGTTGGAGCGCGTTGTTGTAGACGGCCTGCCCCACCGGAGCCATGATGAACATCGTCAGGAACAGCGCCAAGGACAGCAACACCTGATTGGGAGGAACCGACTGCGTTCCCAGCGCTTGACGGAGAAAGGCCAACACAATAACGATCCTGGTAAAGGACGTCACCATGATGAACAAAGCCGGTGCCAAAGAGAGCACCGTGAGTAGAATGAGAATCTGGATCACCACCGCGGTTTGTTTCGGGCCATCTGCGCCAAAGTCGATGCTCACCGATGGACCGCCCGCTACCGCTTCTGCAAGCGGCATCACAAGCAGCATGATCCCTCCGAGGAGAATCCCCCAGAATATGTGTGCGTGCGACTCGTGCTTATCGGCCATGAAGTCCCTTGTTATGATGCAACGCACCGAACGGGAGACGCCGCAGCCAGGACACAAACCTTTCCTGAGAGGCCGGCGCCGTCTCGGTGGAGGGGTTCTCGCTGTTGAGAGAGAGTAATTCCCGCAATTCGGCTGAATCGTTGATGCGTCCGAGCGGAACAAGATCGGTCGTGGTCGTCCCCACAATCAAATATTCTCCCGCAACTGACACGACGGAAATGGTCTTGCGCGGAGCGATATAACCACTCGCCAAGACTCGTACGAGCGGACGCCCGCCGGCAATTCCCAGTCGTTGCCCCATCACTCGCCGGACCGTCACCGCGACAACCCCCATTAACACCAGCACGATAGCTAGGGCTGCGACAGTGCGAAACAAGCTTTCCCACAGATCAATCACGGCCTCTCCTTCGGATCATTCAACGCAGGTGCTGCACGCGTTCCGCCGCGCTCACCACATCCGTCAAGCGAATACCAAATTTCTCGTTGACGACCACGACTTCACCGCGCGCCACCAACTTGTTGTTCACCATCACTTCCATCGGCTCGCCCGCGAGTTTATCCAGCTCAATGACGGAGCCTTGAGCTAGTTGCAACAGATCCCGAATGGCCATCTTTGTGGATCCGACATACACGGTGACGCTCATGGGAATATCTAAAATAAAATCGATATTCTTGGGAGTTCCACCCGTCTCCGCGCTTTGGACAGACGGAAACGAAGCCGGCTGCGGGGATGGGCTCCCGGTTGTCTGCGAATCGAAATGCGTTGCGGAGTCTGATTCAGCCATAGTCACTCTCTCGATAGTGTCACGACTAGTTCAATACTTTGGTCACGCGGCACGCGTGATTGCCCTTGTAAATTCCAGGACTGCCCTGAAATTT
>JANPKE010000028.1:0-2994 GCA_031425875.1 Nitrospirota bacterium | reverse complement strand
ACCCGGTGGCTGACACGCTCTCCAACAGTGGTGCAACCTGTGCAATTCTCATGGTCCATCCTCTATAAAGTTGTGATTGGGACGAGCGGTTTGAGGGGCGAATCCCTTTCAGGATAAGTAATGAGCTCAAAACCTACGATGTCCCACGCGTCCTTTAGGACCTGTCGTTACATCAATACGTGTACGTGAGAGATCGCGCATCCATAACTAGGGAGACACCTAACATGTGTCGGTCGCTAGCTGATGCCATGCGCTACATCTCCGGGTGCGGCAGGGCAGGAAACCACCAGCCACAAATGAGTCGTTTAAGCTATGGACTGACTTCCTCCCGAGGCAAGACAGCGTTTGGCGCTTTGTGTGAGGAGAGACGACCCAAGTCGGTGGCGCCGACCTGAATGACCCCTGCGACGTTCATTTCCCCTCCAGAAATCGAGGAAGCCATGCGAACAACGTACTTGGCATTCGTCAATTCGAGGAAACACAGACTGGCGGATTCATTGGGCTGAAGGTCGGCTTCTGCTCCGCTATAAAAGTGCCCTCCAAAGTTGTTGCGGCACGATAGCTTGTCCAAGACATAATCTGAAAAAGTGATGCGCACCGGTGTCCTGTGCTGATTCGTCCAGCGAATTTCATCTCCCGCATTCACCTGGACGGTAACTTCCGACAACCGATCTGTGATTGCGATATCTCTCACTTCGCCGCTGCGGGAGAAACTCGGCAGGTGGTAGCAGGCTGTAACCAGTAGCGCTACCGTGCCGGTGATGACACTCAAGAGTTTCATGGTGTACTCCTTCAAGCAGTGTGAATGGTGCAAGATAAGTATTCAGAGCATGTCACGGACACGGCGCCCTCCCCACTAGAGCATTCCCTGGTCACCATCGTGTCTCTCTGGCTCATGCGAGACGACATCTCCGACTGATTTTCCCTGCCCAATAGCGGGAAGGATCTCGCTCTCGTGTAGTAATGGCTCCCTCGCGCCATAAGCGTACGTGTTCTAGGCTATTTCCTAGGTGTGTGAATCGCCCATGCAGGCTAGAGTGCAACCGAGGTGAGCAACATGAGCAATGGCGCAAGAAATCGACTTTCCATGAGATTTACAGGCAGAAGAAGGTCCAGTGACCATGGGTAAAAATGGGATTCATAAACAAAGGCGTCGCCTAGTCGGGGGCTTAAAGCCGTGCTTGTGGTGGCGGGAATAGTGGGTGCATCAGGTCCTGCTATAGGCACTGCAAAAGGCGAAACATCACAACAGGCAGGGCAACAGAGCCTGGGAGTGCGCGGGAAAGAGTCGTCACGGACGGCGGATCCGGAGGCAAAGAAGGATGTGGCACAGGGGTCAGGTTTCGAGGTTGGTCTCTGCAACTTCTCCGTCGGAGACCAGGTGCGGGTCGACGGATTTGATATGGGAATAGTCACCACAATTAAACGGCTAATTAGACGAACGACCTCGAACAAATAAGGACAATTAGGAGACGTCTATATCATGGCACCGGCATCTGGAGGACAACGCAAAACCAAAACCAAGAGCAAGGCCAAGGCGGTTTCGCCCAAACGGGCGCCGCAAGGAGAGGACGAGCTGGTGCGGGAGCCTTCGATTCCCATTCTGTCACAGGAAAAGGAACTCTCAGGTGGCTCATGCACTTCTTCACCGACAGAGGCTGGAATGGAACACGGGACATCCGGTCCATCCCCAAGAACCGATTTGGTACGAGACGCTGATGGTCTAGACCGGGGGATTGAGTCGGAGAATAACAAGGTCGCGCAGTTTTCGACTGATCCCGTTCAGAAGGAGACTACGGGACAAATCCATGGAGAGGAAATGCATCGCCGTATTACGGAGCGAGCGTTTCTCCTATACGCAGAGGGCGGTTTCCGACACGGATATGATCTTGATCATTGGTTGGAAGCCGAGCGGGAAATCATGATTCGGCACAGAGGATAGTCATATTAACCACAAGGAGGGGCATAACCATGGGATACGAACAGAATGGCAACGGAGAGAACGCGGGATGGTCAGCTTTCATTGCAGGGGCATTCATTGGCGCCGGTGTAGCGCTCTTGCTTGCACCGCAAGCAGGTTCTGAATTACGAGGCATGTTGCGGAACTACGCTTCCGATGCCAAGGACGAGCTTGTCGAGCGTGGACACGAAGCTTGGGATACCGCCGTCGAACGCGGCAAAGATTATTATGATAAAGGGCAAGAAACACTTCACGAGGCTGGACGTGCAGCCAAGGAGTTTGCCAAGCAGGGACAGGACAAAATGGCAGAGGTGGGCAAAGATGCGAAGGAGTTTGCCAAGCAGGGACAGGACAAAATGGCGGAAGTGGGAAAAGAAGCTACGCGCTCACGCGTGTAAGATTCTAACCGGTCCGACCGGTGACCCATTCACAAAGGGGAACCACGTGCGCTTTGTTGCAACGGGGTCCGCCGGGTGAACAATAATCTACAAATCCAGACATCACACGATAGTGACCGGTCGACTGTGACGTAAAGGGGATCTCGTTCTACCCCACACGATCCCGCCCCTAGGATGGACATCCTCATCGTAGGGGCGGGCGTGACGTAAGGCGGCTATAGTGATTTCGACACATTTAGGTGTTGCCGCCGAAAGTTCTTACTGCTTTCATAGGCGCGGTTGTTTAACGCCCTGGGCAATAGCCGTCGATATATAACGCATCTCCACCCGGGAGGAGGCACCAATGACAGGTGTCACCTCTACCCCCGCAATTAACCGACTGACCTGATCCCACTGCCCCTCCAGAGTCGTATCGCGAGCTGTCTTGGATTTGTAATCCAAGAACGAGTCGAGCGTCAAATGGAGGGCCAAAATGACCCTACTGAAGGAAGGCGATGCCTGGCTGGTTTCCAGAAGGGCTGGGCATGGTTATCGCATTCTGGAAACCGTTACCGCGATCGAAGCAATGGCTCCTTAGCTGAGGTGCATACGCGACGAGTCATAGGCTGGCAGTTTGTCGATTGCTACTCTCTCAGA
>JANPKE010000027.1:0-14236 GCA_031425875.1 Nitrospirota bacterium | reverse complement strand
CGGCCCGTTCGCATTGCGATAGTCCACAATATTCCTGGCCAATGCCTTGTTGAGGCCCGAGACCCGTTCCAATAATGGCACCGAAGCCGTGTTCACGTTCACGCCCACCGCGTTGACGCAATCTTCGACTGTGGCATCCAGCGACCGCGCCAAGGCCCGCTGATCAACATCATGCTGATATTGCCCCACTCCGATCGCCTTCGGCTCAATCTTCACCAGCTCGGCCAGCGGATCCTGTACGCGCCGAGCAATCGACACCGCGCCTCGCAAACTGACATCCAACTCTGGGAACTCGGCCGCAGCAAAGGCCGACGCCGAATAGACCGACGCCCCTGCCTCACTCACCACGAGTTTCATAACACTTTGTTCAGGTCGTTGCGCGGCGACCAGCTTGATCACCTCGCCGGCCAACTTATCCGTCTCCCGACTAGCCGTCCCATTCCCAATGGACAGCAATTCTACGCCATGTTGAACGACGAGACGAACGAGTGCCTGCAACGACCCCTGCCAATCATTGCGAGGCTGATGCGGATAGATTGTCTCCGTCGCCAACAATTTTCCCGTTGCATCGACCACCGCCACTTTGCACCCTGTACGAATACCGGGATCCAAGCCGAGGATAACTTTTGGGCCGGCCGGTGACGCCAACAACAACTCATGCAGGTTCCTGGCAAAAATCTTGATCGCCTCAGCCTCGGCAGCTTGCCGCAATTGCACCAAGAGTTCGGTGCTGATCTGGAGATGCATCTTGACACGCCACGTCCATTCGCACACACCAGCTAACCATTTATCCGCTGGTCGCCCGCGATCTTCGATGCCCGCGTGAGCCGCAATCGTTGCCACGCAAGGATGGGGAACGACCTTGTCCAGAGCCTCTCCTAAACCCAATTCGAGTTTCAAAACCCCGAGCGTACGACCTCGGAACAACGCGAGGGCCCGATGCGATGGAATGGTCTTGATCGACTCCGCATACGCATAGTAATCACGGAACTTCTCCTCTTCCGCCGCTTCCTTATCTTTCATCACCGTCGACGTGAGGACACCCTGGTCCCACAACCGCGTCCGCAACACGGCTAAGAGGTCGGCCGTTTCCGCAAACCGCTCCATCAGAATGTCCCGTGCCCCTTCCAGCGCGGTCTTGGCATCAGGCACATTGATCGCCTCCACTCCTTCTGCAGCCGGCACAACGCGAATATACTTCAGCGCTTCCTGCTCGGGATCCAGCCTCGGATCGGCCAAGAGGCTATCGGCCAACGGTTCCAACCCGGCTTCGCGGGCGATCTGCGCGCGTGTGCGCCGCTTCGGTTTGAACGGGAGGTACAGATCTTCGACGGCCTGCTTGGTGGTCGCGGCTTCGATACTCGCCCGCAATGCATCCGTGAGCTTCCCCTGTTCCTCAATCGAAACCAAGACAGCAGTGCGGCGCTCCTCCAATTCGCGCAGATAGAGCAACCGTTCCTCCAGCGTGCGCAGGTGTGTATCGTCCAGGTTACCGGTCGCCTCTTTCCGATAACGCGCGATGAAGGGCACCGTCGCCCCGCCGTCGAGCAGCGTGATCGCTGCTGCGACTTGATGGGCTCCAACGCTGAGCTCCTTGGCGATGATCGGAACAATCTTAACCTGCACCGCATCAGGGGAAATTTGAGTTGTTTCAGTTGCCATCGGTTTCACTAGCCTATGTTTCCGAACGCGTCAACGGTCCGCGCTCTCTAAGAGTGAGCATCCTGAGGTTGTTCTGAATGTTCGCACCGCACAGAATAGATCAGCCATATGGTTGGCATCGACCAAGTTTTCCCGTAGCTAGAAGAAGAGAACCTCATCTTGATCAACAGGATTGTTTGAATTCAGGAAAGCCTGATAGGAAATCGATACATGTGATCGCAGACTGTTAGAAATTATGTTGATATTCGAAAGCCCTCGGGATCTTGGAGCTCATAGACCGAACACAAATAAGCCGCAGGATGGTCAAAAAGGCCTTCCAGCAAGGCCGCAGCGACGAAAGGCTGAAGCGTACGCGGGTGGTACGTTGAAGCCTTGAGCGATGCGAGAACGACGCTGGAGGACTTTTTCAACATCCGCTTACTGAGCAAGGGTTCCAAACGCGGCAAACAGTCCTCCCGCAAGGTAATAGGTCCCACGGGCGTCGCCAACATGCTTGCGTCGGAGGAAATCGTTCAGGACTCGCCCGTCCGGAGCTTTGTGTGTGTCCGGATGCTTGAGGTTCATGCGATACCGTTCAATCCCTGCTGACACCGAACTGACGAACACCACGGTCCCATCAAGGTCCACCTTCTCAACGACACCGACATGTGTGAGCGGGTCGTTCGGCAATCCATCTCGGTTGAAATCCCACGTGTTGTGGAAAAAGACCAGATCTCCAGGATGGACGGTGGGGCCATAGTGAATCCGCCCATGTTCTACCACATGGGTAAAGATGCGCCCGACGCCGTTGCCGCCATCAAGCTCGCCCAGCCCATCGTACAAGTCCACACGCTGCGAGGCGTAGACGCCTCGAACAAAGCCTGAGCAATCTGGAGTGTAGTTCCGTCCACCCACCTGAATACGGGACTGTCCGACGAACCTCACCGCGGTCTTCGCCAGCGCCATCTGCCGTGGAACGCCTTTTTCCATGGCACAGCAATGCGCTCCGCGTGTGCCCATCGTAGGAATCATACTCCTCTGATCCGGTAAAGGCTGACGCCCAGTCGCGGCACACCCGCCGAGCGTGCCTGCAACCAGCAAGGCCACGAGAGCGAGCCTGAAGGAATGCCTGTCGTCGACTGACCTCATGATGCTTCAGTATACCGACCAGCGGCTGTAAGACAATACCTGCGTGCGGTTCAGTTACCCTCCCGCGCTCCCCACCGGTCCGCCTGGTTCCGTCATGCGCCAAGGATCGAGGAGTTGTGCGAGGCGTTTGTCCGGCAACACCTTTTGGTCCTTCGCCACCTGCCTGATGGTCTTGCCGGACTTGTAGGCGTTCTTCGCCAGTTTGGCTGCGGCTTCGTAGCCGATCTCCGGCGCCAAGGCCGTACACATCGCCAGGCTTTCTTCGATGAGGCTCTTGCATCGCTCTTCGTTCGCCTTGATTCCTTCAATACACTTGACCGAGAAGTTGTGGGAAGCGGCGGCCAGCAGCTCAATGGACTGAAGAAGGTTGTAGGCCATCACCGGCATCATGACGATCAGCTCGAAATTCGCCGCCTGCCCACCGACGGTCACCGTCACATCGTTTCCGATCACTTGCGCACAGACCATTGTGACGGACTCGGCGATCACCGGATTGACCTTCCCCGGCATGATCGAAGAACCAGGCTGCGTCTCGGGCAAATTAATTTCGCCAAGTCCACACCGAGGCCCTGAACCAAGCCAGCGAATATCATTGGCAATCTTCATGAGACTCACGGCCAAGGTACGCAGGCACCCACTCGCCTCAACAAGGGAGTCCTGTGCCGATTGAGCCTCGAAATGATTCTTGGCTTCCTTAAACGAACAGCCAGTTTCTTTGGAAATGATGGCCATGACTTTTTTGGAAAATTGCGGATGACAGTTCAACCCTGTACCGACCGCAGTTCCGCCCAATGCGACTTCGCTCAAGGCAAGCTGGGCTTGTTTGACCCGCTGAATGCCGAGCTCAATCTGCCTGGCGTAGCCGCCGAATTCCTGCCCAAGGCGGACCGGCGTCGCATCTTGTAAGTGCGTACGCCCAATTTTTACAATCTGGTCAAACTCCTTCGCCTTGCGCTTCAACGCCTTATTCAATCGAGTCAGCGCCGGCAACAGCTGCTGCAGCATCATCTCCGACGCGGCGATGTGAATAGCCGTGGGAATCACATCGTTGCTCGATTGGCCAAGATTCACATGGTCATTGGGATGCACGAGCTTGCTGCCACGCACGCCACCAAGCAGCTCCGTCGCGCGGTTCGAGATCACCTCGTTCGTGTTCATATTGGTGGACGTGCCGGACCCAGTCTGAAAAATATCCACCGGAAATTCGGTATCCAGTTTGCCATCGACCACTTCAGTCGCCGCCAGTTTGATCGCTTCAGCCGGTTTTTTGTCCAACAAGCCAAGGGAGTGATTCACCGTCGCGGCAGCCCGCTTGATCATCCCCATAGCTCGGATGACCGCTCGCGGCATGCGCAGCGAACTGATCGGGAAGTTCTCGATCGCGCGCGCGGTCTGCACTCCGTAATACGCTTCAACAGGGACAGCCAGTTCCCCCATGGTATCCCGCTCAATTCGAGTCGATGCTGACGGCTTGTTCTGATCCTGTTTCATGCACAGTACTCCATGTGTAAGAGGTTCTCACTCCTTGCGGGCGTCATGATAAACTCAGCCCGCAGACTTTCACAAGAGCAGACAACATGACTCCCCCTGACATATCCGTAAATTCTCAACCGTCGGTACAGGGAGATCGATAGGTATTTTCGAGCCCGCGCGAACAATGGCAGGCCGTATGTCCTGAGGTATTTGGAATTAGTGACCCAGGAGCGGAGTACCGACAAATTAGAAGGCCCGCCTGGGGACGCGGGCCTTTTCGACAACCGATGAATCCACCGATCCATTCCGATCGCTCGTCCTAGGCGAGAGGCCCAGCGCGACGGGCCCCTCTCAGAATCATCACATACGAGCGATTTCTCCCTCGACTCCTTCAGCCGTATTCGTCTTTGGTTGGAGCACGTACGCTGGTTCGCGTTTGGCGATCCTGAACACATGCACGATATCTATCCCCATCCCTGTCAATGCCAGGCCCCATCCACCGACAATCATCCACCAGGCTAACGAAAACACATCCGAAGGCTGCTCGAAGTTGAAAACGGCCACGACACCCCCGAGTGCCAGCACCATTCCGACTGTCACCAGCGAATAGCTGAGAGTTTTCATCCTTGCCTCCTCAAACATGTCAGGTGTTTGAACAGGGTCGACACGCCTTTTTATTTGTACAGAATAACGATCAAGACCTCCCCCATAATTTATCCATTTTCTGGCTGATTGCCATTAAAAACGAGATGACGCTCTCCTCCTGTCTCATATCAATAGAGATCATGGTGACGATCTGCCTGTCTGGTGGGATCCGTGTGAAGCGGCTCGCATTGCCATAGGCGTCAGCCCTTACGCATACCGATGACACTGAGGATAGTGCCGCGCACTCTACTCGGTTCCATCAAATACGCAATACGCAAAGATGACCCTAGTAGTAGATCCAATGGGGCCTTCACAGTCGATGTACTGATGTACTGAAGGCCCGATGAGCAATCAGAGGAACCAACAGGTCCGGTGGGGAAACCTCAAAGACAAAGGCCCGCCTGGTGAGGCGGGCCTTTGTTCTCAGAGACTATTTCGGAACGACTTACGCCACGTTGACTTCGATAGCCTTCGGCTTCGCCTTCTCCGACTTCGGTAGGTGGAGGTTGAGTACCCCATCCTTAAAGTCGGCTTTCACTTTCTCCTCTTCGATCACATCGGGAAGCGAGAAGGTCCGGACGAAGCTGCCATACGATCGCTCGATCCGATGGTACTTCTTTCCTTTTTCTTCCTTCTCATGCTTCCGCTCGCCCTGAATCGTGAGCACGCCATCTTCGAGCATAACCTTGACGTCTTCCTTCTTCACATCGGGAATTTCCGCTTTGATCTGATACTCCTGCTCCGTCTCACTGATGTCGACCGACGGCGTCCAATCCGCCACAATCATCGTTTCATTACCATTCGCCGTCCGTGTTGCTGGACGCGCAAACACCCGATTCAACCGATCTGAGACTTCTTCCAGCTCCCGAAATGGATCCCATCGTACGAGTGCCATAGTAGCCTCCTTCTTGTTTTCCCTATTTGATTATTTGGTTTTCTCTGCTGGCGCCGCGCCGATTCAACCGCCTGATTGATAGATAAAGCGGCGGGCAGATAAGTCAAGGGGCTAAACAGCCCTTTAAATACGGGGGTTATCGCTGATCAATAGGCACGTAGGGACGGTTATGTTCCCCGGAGTAGATTTGATCAGGCCGAAACAGCTTGTTTTCCCGCAACTGCTCCAGCCAATGGGCCAACCAACCTGACACCCGTGATATGGCAAACAGTGGAGTAAAAAGATCGATATCGATCCCCATTTTGTCGTAGATGATGCCGGAGTAGAAATCGACGTTAGGGTAGATGCCTTTGCTGTTCAGGATTGTTCCGGCCGCCGTCTCCACTTCCAAGGCAATTTCATAAAGAGGCGAGCTTCCGCATTCCTTAAACAAGCGCCGACACAGTTCTTGTAGAACCGTGGCCCGAGGGTCCTTAACCGTGTAGACACGATGGCCGAATCCCATCAGTTTTTTCTTATTCTGCAAGGCACGTTCGACGTACGGCCTCGCCTTCTCCGGAGCGCTGATCTCTCGAAGCATTACCACCACTTCTTCGTTTGCGCCCCCGTGCAGAGGGCCTTTCAGCGCGCCGATCGACGAAGCCACAACCGTATAGGGATCAGCCAGCGTCGAAGCCGTGACCAATCCCGTAAACGTGGATGCGTTCATGGTGTGTTCGGCATGAAGGATCAAACAGTCATCGAAGATGTCCGCCCACACGGATGGAGCGACTGACTCGGTGAGCATATATAAGAAGTTCTCGCTGAACCCAAGATCATCCCGAGGCGGGATCGGATCATCGCCATGGCGCAACCTTGCCCAAGCCGCGACGATCGTCGGCAGCTTGGCGACCAGTCGCACCGCGCTCCAATAGTTATTCTCGACGTCCTTGACCTGACGGCCTGGATAAAACATGCCGAGCGCGGCCACTGCCGCCTGGAGCGCATCCATGGGATGCCCCTGCTCCGGTAGACACTTCAGCAAATCAATGATACGGAACTTGATGCGCCGATGACGGGTCACGTCTGTGGTCCATTGTTGGAATTCAGCCGCTGAGGGAAGATGCCCGAACAGGAGGAGATAGGCGGTTTCCAAATAGGATGAATCTGCACACAGGGTCTCAACTCGGATGCCGCGGTATTCCAGTATGCCGCGTTGACCATCGACATCGCTGATCGATGAGGTCGCCGCAGGAACACCAGCCAAGCCTGGCATGAAATCATGGGGCATGATGTACCCTCACATGAGAAAAATCTTGTGATGCTGCTCTGTACCCTAGCATGACTGTACGTCATTCTTGCAATGGAAAATCGTGCTTGGCATACTGAATTCAGCGCGCATCGACAACGAGGGCCGGACGAGGTGATGAACTAGGGACGTGAATGAAACACACAGCCTTCCTCCTCTGCAGCATTTTCATCGTGATGGCAGGCGTCGCGCACCCAGCCTCCTCCGGAATAGAAGAGGATGTGATCGCGTTCGCCGTCGTCAGCGAGCTCCCCAAGGATAGGACACGAGTTCCGGCGAGGGTGGCCATCGAGGGAGCGGTCACCGATATGAAGCTGCTGGCCTCCGATCACATCCTGTCAAATTTAGCCTGGAAACAACTAGAAATCTGTCACGCGCTCAAACTCGAAGGCCAGAAGTCTTCAGAGGGATTCCGAATCCACTCGGTGCGCGCCATTGATGGGGCCATGCTCCCGATGGTATTGCAGGGCTATGCGGGAGATTGCCTGCTCAAAAAGGCCTTGGAAGTGGCTCCCTTGGTCGACTAACGTCTGACAGGATGTTGAAAAATTCCTCCAGCGTCGTTCTCGCGTCGCTCAGAGCCTCAACGTACGCAAGGCGAAGGCAAGATACTTATCCGCTCGCATATGATCGAAGCGAGCGGATCAAGCAAAGCTTGGTATGTACCTCCTCGTCTCTTCGCTTACTGCGGCCTTGTTCGGTGAAATGCGCGTCTTGGCGTGCTGGGGTGGGTGGGTGAAAACGGTGGCCTTTTTGAACATCCTGTGGGTTATGCTGATCATCAGATGGTACAGTCTGGGCACTGCTCCGGTTCCTGGTCTGACTCGCGTTCTGCCAGGGTGAGAGGGAAGAGGACGTCACAGGAGCAGCAGGATCGAATCTCAAAATAGGGAACGCCGTGCTCATCGATTTCAGTCGGAAGAAGAAGCTCTCGTGGGTCATACCCCACAAGACCCTCGTCACTGAACTTCACGACGGCGAGTCGGTCGTTGAAGGTGTCGAACATCGCTTCCTGTCCTTTGCGAGCCAGCACATGCCCAAGGACAAAGATTGGCTGCCCCTTCCGCTTGATACGGAGATCCTTCAGTGTTCGCTGGGAAACAGTGGCGCAGGCGAACTGACCGGCAGAGCTGGTTCCAACCCACGGCATACACGACCTTGTTGCAAGAACACCACCCACCGGGATCTAATCATAGACTAAAAAAACTCGTCAAGACGCGTCTTCTCACCAAGGAGTGACTATGGCAGATATCACGATTTATCACAAACCGACCTGCACGACATGCCGACAAGCCGTACAGATGCTCAAGGACAGCGGGACACCCTTCAAAGCCATCAACTACTACGAGCAATCGTTTACTAAAGCACAATTAAAAGCCATTTTGAAGAAGGCCGGCCTGTCCCCTAAGGAGGTTCTGCGAGCCAAAGAAGATATCTACCAAGAACTGGGCCTGGCAAAGAAACAACTGTCTGACGATGAGTTATTGGACCTCATGGTGAAACACCCAGATTTGATTCAACGGCCGATCGTGGAGAAAGGCGACCAGGCAGTGCTGGCAAGGCCGGCGGACTCGATCAAGAAACTCCTGTAGGTTGTGGACTTCGAACCCGTAGGTCGCCGGTTCAATTCCTGCCGGGCGCACCATATATTCAAGGAGTTAGCAGAATCCCCCACCCCAACAGGCCTTGCTGGTTGCGCTGGGGTTGCGGATCCACTCCCATCCCAACGTCGGGCGACTGGCTCGTCGAGCCGATCGACCGCCTGCCGATTTCCCGCGGGAATCAGGTGCCCGTACAGATCAACCGTAATCGCGATGGTTGTCCCCGTTGAGAAGGCTTCCTCTTTCGATACAAAACACCCATTCAAGAATGCCCGACAATCCGTTGGCAGCGGCTTCAAGTTGCCGCTCGAGGCGGAGGTTGGTAAGCGTTCGGGGCAATTCTCGAGACATATCAACGCAGCGGGTCTCACCGCTCTTTTCGGGATCGTCACTTTGCCATAAATCATGAATGTAGTTGGGCTGCGCCAACAAGAAGCGGATCGGAAATCAAAATCGCCCCACTCGAGGGCGAGGAGTTGGCTCAGTCGCAATCCGGTGCGGACCGCACAGAGGGATCAGAGTTCGAGGACAAAAGCCGTGACTCACAGATGAATGCCGGTGCAAAACAGGAAACGGCGAGTGGCTCCACTTCCTTCATGCCGATACGCGGTCGCCGGACAGCGCCATCCACCGTCTCAATGAACCAGAGAGCGACCAGGCAATTCAGGCCAGCGGCTTCAGGCACCAGTTTTCTGGTGATGACTGGCGGGTCCGATTCATTTCGTTCCTCTATAATTTCCGTTGTACCAGGAGTCGAATCATTTACGGCGATCAAGCCTTATTCATTCACCCATCACTCTTCGCCAAGCTAGGCGGGTTTCCCGACCAGCCAATTCTGGAAGACATCGCCTTCTGCGAAAAGGTAATCAAGGAAACCACCCCCATGCCTTGTTTCCTCCCGTCATTACGGATGCCAGAAACCTTCTACACATGGGAGTCTGGAGAAGCTTTGTCCATGTTATCCACATTATCCTTCATGTCGCATTTCGTCTGCAGGTCCTGCCACGTGCATTCTTCCAGGACGTGCGCTAAATGATTTCCATCGTTCATGGCCAGCGCTCCTGTAGTACTGCCCCAAGTCCTCTGGCATTCATAACCAGGGGACTCTGGTGTACTGGAACGCTGTTACGGCTTGATCTCCCAGCCGAACATCATGGCATGGTCTTCATGGGACAGGTTATGGCAATGTGCAACGTACTTTCCGGTAAAGGTCCTGAAGTTGCGGTAGATCGTCACCGACTCACCGCCTTCGAGCGCGACGACGTCTTCTCGGGAACGATCATCGAGATGTGCTGCATCAGGCACGGCCTTCCCATTGCGGGAGACGACCTGGTGTTCCTCCATGTGGTTATGGATCGGATGGGTCCAGCCGCCGCCCTCGTTCACAAAGGTCCAGAGTTCAGGTTGGCCTCGTTTGACAGAGGCTTCCATTCGCGTATGATCAAACGCTTTTCCATTGATCGTCCACAGCATTTCACCGCCCAACTCCCGTTTATCGAACCTGAAGACTCTTCTGGGGAGTTTCGTGAGGTCCGGCAGCGGCGGTAACGAACGCAACGGTTGGTTCACGGCCGGCATGACGCTGTTATCCGGCGCGTCGCCGTCAATGACGAACTTGAGGATGGGCACGCAGTAATTCGGGTCAAAGCCGGCTTCACCCCTCGTGGTGCGTTTCCGACCATCGAGCATTTGGAAAATATTCGCAAGGTAGATCGCCTCTCCGTTGGTGGTCGGGCTTCCGTCCATGTATTTACTAAAGTCGATGATCACTTCACGGCGCTTGGCCGGCCAGATTTCAATGGAATTGCGGTCGATGGGGAAAGGGAGTAGCCCGCCATCGGCGGCAATTTGCAGGAATTGCATGACCTGCTGGCCCAGGGTATTTGCGCCGTTGCTGTCGATGAAATTGTATTGCCCCTGCTGGCCGGGACGGGCTCCCACGCTCCCTCGCATCAGCTTGAACTCATATTGCCGTGCGATTGACGCATCCAGGAATCGGAATCGATACTTTCTGCGTTTGACAGGCAATACCGGATAGGCCATACCATTGACGGTGAAGACGTCTCCGTTGAAACCCTTGTTCGGAAAATGTTTGAAGAAGGTTTTGCCCCACCATTCCGGGTGGGTTTCGTCACAGCCGGCATGGTAATCCCGGTGGCGTGTGACGCCATCGTCCAACCGGCAGTCATAAAATGCCAGCGGAATATCATACTGGACATCAAACGAGCCGTCTCCATTCTCTCTCCGGACACCAGGCAGGCGAAGCCCGCTGTTTTCATTACCGGGATCCAGCACTGGATCATAGATGGGATAGAGGCCTACCATCCCCTTGTAGACATTGGCGCCGGTATGGTCCATCCGATGGTCGTGAAACCACAAGAAGGATTGTTTTTCTCTCGCATCGCCGTCGCAGGCCCAGTTTAGATAGAGATTTTCCACCCATTGTCCGGGTCCGTAGGGACAGGGTTTGTGGAAGGGATTCCCATCGCTTTCCGGGGCCGTGTGGCCATTATGCAGGTGGGTGAGGAACGCTCGGTCAGGTGCGCCGAAGTTCTGGGAATCGAGGCCATGATCATTGTTCAGCATATTCTCAAAGCGCACCAGACATGGCTTGCCATACTCGGCGTTGATCATCGGGCCAGGGAATTGCCCGTTGAACCCCCAGATTGTGCTGCTCGGCAAGGACAGTCGGCCGATCGAGCTTTGCCTGGGGGCTCGGACAACCTTCCCTGCGGCATTGATCGGGACGACTTTTTGGTCGGTAAAATTATGCGGGGCCACCTCCAAGTTGATTCGGTAGTACTGGCAGTCTGCAATCGTGGCATTGTAGTTAGGCGCGGAGGTACCGTCCGCTCGCTTGCCATCCACTCCGACCTGATGAACCTCTCCATCGCAGTCCTGTGGGGTGCCTGCATACGGACTTGCAAATGGCTGCACGGGGCGTAAGGCGGTCGGGATCGGAAGCTCGTGGGCCAAGGCGTCAAAATCTCCGACGGCCCGTGACACGGAGTTCACCGTCTTACCGTCGACGATGGTTTGTACGATCCGTCCGCCGATCAGCGGACTGGTCGGAAAATCCTCCCTCGCGTCTCCGCACGAGGTATTCATAGAGCTGTTGTAGCAGGACGCGGCGAAGGCGTCCCCGATCCGTTCTGGACCGATGATGGCCGAACCTCCGGCCACGAGGCCCAATTTCAGCATGTCTCTCCGGCTAATTCTGTTTGACTCCTGTTCACTCATCTCCGGGCTCCTTTGGTTGCCTGTGCAATACATTTGCGCGTCTGTGATTCTCCCTGCATTCATCGACTATTGTGGAATCCATTGTTCGGCCAGATATCGTCCGATTGTCGTAGCCGTGGAAGACCTGAGCCGCAGGGATCATTTGCATCGAGGAGATACCCTGCGCTCCGGACCAGACAAGACGCGGATCTTTGCACGCCAGCTGATGAGTCCAACGAAAATCCGACTTGCTCTTGTGCAACGAATCAACAATAAAATTGTCGTAAACGTAACTGCTGGTTCCGAATTGTCCGGGTTTCTCTGGAGGAAGGGAGTTTATCGGCGAGAAAACAGTAACTGTTAATGGACATCCACTCATTAAATGTCGAGCATACTGAGACATGATGGCTGAGATATACCCTTAAGCTCCCGCCCTGCAAAGACATCTAAAGGGTTACGTAGAATATACAATCATTTTTAGTATTCAGTAATAACAGTATTCCTAACAAGCCTTGGCAGTTGGTTTGCGCCGCACCACGGTTGAGGTTCGCTCGAATCAAGCCTTCTGAAGTGGCGGCTGAATCCATTTGGACACTGCATCTAATTCGATACAGTTTGGGTCTGATTTAGGGCACAAGTTCGCCACCCGCGCCCGGATTGTCTCAAGGTAAGGGAGCTTTCCGGCCGCCTCTGATCCCCCGCTGAGGCCAAGGGAAATGCGGTCGTCGCAGGACACTAAGACGGGAATAGGGAAGAGCGTGCAGAAGAGCAGGGGTGGCAGCAGTGCCTGACTAGCTCGATGGTTGAGAACACGAGGGTCTGGCCTACCGGGCCGCAGATATCCGAGACGAGGATTGCTTGTCGCAGTGCTGTATCGGGAGTTGGGGGGAGAAGCGTTCCTGAATACTGTGGGTTAGTGCTGCGCTAACGACCGGTCTTGGGTCAGCCATCCATTGATCTGCTCAATATCCGTACGTGCGAGGGTCCCACCCCAGACCCTTAGGGCCACAAGCGATTGGATATAGTCATAGCGAGCCTTGGCGTAGCCAAACCGGGATTTCAAGAGATTTTTTTTTGCTTCCAGCAGGGCCACAATCGTGGAGGCTCCTAACTCGTAGCCCCGTTGCTGACCGTCCCGCGCCTTGACCCGGGCCTCGACCTCGCGTGCCGCCGAAGCAATGCGCGAGTATCCCGTTTGCGCACTCAAATAGGCGGTCCTCGTCTCCCGTTCGATCTCTCGTTGCTTTTCCATGCGCTTGTACTTGGTGATTTCAAATCGAGCGATGGCTTCGCGTTCTCCGGCTTTCATACTGCCGCCAGAATAGAGGGGCACGTTCAATTGCAAGCCCAAGGTGCCGACCGTGTAGGGGTCGATCTGACGGTTGTCGAACCCTCCGTTCTTGGCATAGATGCCGGACATCTGCAGGGACACCTGCGGGAGGTGGTTGGCCCATTGACTGGCAATGGTCTTGGCGGACGCGTCCAGCGCATGTTGTAACGCACGCATCGCCGGATGATGCTGGACCGCCTCCGTCACCCACTGGTCGGGTTGGCCAGGCACCGGTGGCAATTCGTCTTTCTTGAGCCGTGCGAGGTCGGTCACTGGCACTCCCACCACCTCCCGCACCTTTTCCAACGCGACGGCCATGGAGTTGGAGATTTCCAGCTCTCGTGTCTTGAGCGTCTGGTAATAGGCTTCGATCTCATACAGATCGGTAACCTTGGCCATCGCCCGCTCATACATGCGACGGATCCGCTGCGTTTCCCCATCGGTCAGATCCAGCTCGCTTTGCAGATAGTTGGCTTGATCGGTGGCCTGTAAAAACTCCAGATAGCGATCGACGAGATCGCTAGTAAGCTTCATGCGGGCATCTTCCAGATCCTGTTCCGCTTGCTTCACCGAGAACCCGCTGCCTTCAAAGGCTCGAAAGGATGCCAGATCGAAGAGGGCTTGCCGAGCCTGCACCACCCCGCGCAGCGTCTGATATTGTGTGGTGACATCCGTTGTCTGCCTCGTGAAGCTGTTGGGGACTTCCTGGGTGAACTCGTTCCACCCGATGTTGCCGTTGGCCGAGACCTGCGGCAAAAGTTTACTGCGGGCCTGATCCTTCTGGGCTTCGGCCTGCACGATGGAGGATCGCCGGCCCTCCACCACGGGATTGGTGGTCATGGCCAGATCGTAGAGTTGCAGCAAGGTGGCAGGAGTTCCGTCGACGGCCGGGATGCGGTCGGCTGCAGCCGCACCCACGGGGCTGAGCAGTCCGAACAGGAGTACAAGGAGTAATCGGTGGTGCATCATCGTCTTGTCCATGGTGGGTGCTCGCT
>JANPKE010000026.1:0-4543 GCA_031425875.1 Nitrospirota bacterium | reverse complement strand
AGTCTTGGGCATCGTGCTCGTCGTGATCAAGGTGAATCGTTCACTTGATCAGAATAGAAGGCAGTCGTGAGAAAGGCATTACTGGCACTGGCAGATGGAACTGTGTTCGAAGGCCGCGCTCTTGGCCATGAGGGCGAAACGAGTGGAGAAGTCGTCTTTAATACGGCGATGACCGGGTATCAGGAGATACTGACCGATCCCTCCTATAAAGGACAGATCATCACGATGACCTGTCCCCATATAGGAAACTATGGAGTCACACCTGAAGATGTAGAATCCGGTCGGTCATGGGCAGAGGGGTTCGTGGTGATGGAAGCCAGCCGTCTCCCCAGTAACTGGCGAAGCCGACAGACCCTGCAAGAGTCATTGATCAAGGCAAGAGTCGTTGGAATTGAAGGCATCGACACCAGAGCCTTGACAAGGCACTTACGCGAGCATGGGTCACAGCAGGGACTCATCACGCATCTTGATCTCAACACCGAGGGGGCCGTGCAGCGAGCCAGGCAAGCTCCCACCATTATCGGTCGAGATTTGGCTGCCGAAGTCACCTGTGCACATCCATATGACTGGACAACGGGAACCGGAGATTGGGCACCGTCGGCAAACAGCAGAGAGTGTGAACCGTCCAGGCCTTGGCGAGTTGTGGCCTATGATTTTGGTATTAAACACAACATTCTGAGACGATTGGTGGATGTCGGCTGTCAGGTGACAGTGGTGCCTGCTGCGACATCGGCAGAGGAAGTCGCGGCTCTAAAACCCGACGGCATTTTCCTGTCAAACGGTCCAGGTGATCCGGAAGGCCTTCCCTATGCCGTGAAGGCAATGGAAAAACTGATCGGCCGCTATCCGATCTTTGGCATTTGCTTGGGTCATCAGATTCTCTGCTTGGCCTTTGGCCTCAAGACGTATAAGCTGAAGTTCGGTCACCATGGTGCGAATCATCCTGTGATGGATCTTCGGACGAGAAAAGTCGAAATTACGTCGCAGAACCATAATTTTGCCGTGCAGGGTCCTACATCACTCTGTGAGGTACCGAAGTTCCCACCAGTGGTCGACACCCGCTATGGCAACCTGTCGCTCACCCATGTCAGCTTGAATGATTACTCGATCGAGGGGATGGCCAGTCTGGATCATCCGGTTTTTTCCGTCCAATACCACCCGGAGGCGGCACCGGGGCCTCATGATGCCGCCTATTTGTTCGATGAATTCGTGCGTCTTATGGAGACCCATTATGCATAACCGTGTTCTCATTGGGGTAATCGGACTGGTGCTGTCTGGATGTACGTTTAATTTCCCGCTGTTTCCAGGCCCCGGTCCTCTACAAGAAGCGCAGGTCGACGGGACCGGAAAAGCAAAAGTGTTGTTGGTCGAAATTTCTGGAATGATCAGTTCTCAGGAGAAAGATGGGTTGCGATCTGCGCCCAGCATGATTGCAAGCGTGAAAGAACAGCTCACGCGGGCAGCGAAGGATGAGAACGTCAAAGCCGTTGTGCTTCGCATCAACACGCCTGGGGGAACAGTGACGGCATCGGATATTATTTATCACGAGCTGAAAACGTTCAAAGCCACTCGCAAGGTCCCCATTGTGGCATCCATTATGGATCTGGGGACTTCCGGGGGCTACTATATCGCCGCCGCCGCGGACACCGTACTGGCGCATCCTTCATCCGTGACCGGCAGTATCGGCGTGATTATGCTCACCATGAATGCGCGAGGGCTCTTGGAGAAAGTGGGCGTGGAGGCTACGGCTGTGACGTCGGGGCCTCGCAAGGATATGGGCTCGCCATTTCGGACCATGACGACTGAAGAGCGTGCCATCTTTCAGGGACTGATCGATTCGTTTTATCAGCGGTTTTTGAATGTCGTGCAGGAAGGCCGCTCTAACTTACAGATGGAGCAGATCAAACGGTTGGCTGATGGACGAATCTATACCGGAGAGCAAGCGAAGGAGGCTGGCTTGGTCGATGGGATCGGCTATCTCGAAGACGCAGTCGAATTAGCCAAGAAGAAAGCCGGTCTGACGGAAGCTCGAGTCGTGACGTACCAACGTCCAGGTGAATACTCCAACAACATGTATTCCAAGCTTTTGGCGCCGAGTGGGCTCGCCAGTCTTGCCGATCTCGATCTCATGACAGTTGTTCGTGGGGGAACTCCTCAGTTCATGTATATGTGGATGCCATAGTGAGGGAAGGTGCCAGTCGCATGACTGGGAGTATCGAGACTGGTAGGATGATGAGAATCGGCCTTGATTGTGAGATTCGAGATGACAGAGCCGGCAAATCACCAGATCGACCTCCTATTTTCAACGCCCATCAACCGTCGTGCGTTGCTTCGCCACTGGGCTCGCGGAATGGTGGGAGTGACGTGCCTTTCGTGTCTTGGAACAGCGGCTGGTGTGCTGGCAACTCTGGGGGGATGTGTCCGCGCGCCGGGAACGGCGCGAGATCAATTCATCTATATCTCTGAGGAGAAAGAAATTGCGATGGGCATCAGCGGCTATCGCGAATTGCTGCGGCAGGCTCCGGTCAGTGGCGATCCTGAGTTAACTGAGATGGTCAACCGGGTTGGTCAGCGGATTGCAGCGGTGGCCAATAAACCAGAGTATGAGTGGGAGTTCGCCATTATTCGGGACGACCGCATGATCAATGCTTTCGCACTTCCGGGTGGCAAGGTTGCCGTCTTCACGGGCATACTGAAGCTCACGAAGAACGAAAACGGTTTAGCGACGGTGATTGGGCATGAGGTGGCGCATGCGCTCCAACGCCATGGGGCGGAGCGATATAGCCGAAGCATCCTTGAAACGATCGGCCAAGTCGGTGCGTTGGCAGCCGGAGCCGCTGTCGGACGTCCAGATGCGGCAATGGCGGCAATGAGTGCCTATGGAGTTGGAGTCTCTCTGCCGTTCGGAAGAAAGCAGGAATCCGAGGCCGACTATATCGGACTTCGATTGATGGCGCAGGCTGGCTATGACCCTCGAGAGGCCGTCCCCTTTTGGGAGAGGATGAGCGGGTGTCCCAGGCAGATGATCGACAAGGTCTGTTTTCGATCGAAGCATAATATTCCGGAGTTTTTGTCCACGCATCCCTCCGATCTGGCGCGGATCAACCAGATTGAGATGTGGTTGCCGGAGGCCATGCGGTACTATCACGCGGCGCAGGGTGACGATCCGTTCGTACCGCCAGCTCCGTATCACCCACGGATTGGACCCGCGCTTCCATCCAGCTGATTGACCATCACGACACGATGCCAAAACGTACGGACATTCAGTCAATCCTCATGATCGGTTCCGGTCCAATCGTCATCGGCCAAGCCTGTGAATTCGATTATTCCGGCACACAGGCCTGCAAAGCCCTCAAAGCGGAGGGGTACAAAGTCATTCTCATCAACAGCAATCCGGCGACGATCATGACAGATCCGGAGCTGGCTGATCGGACGTATGTCGAACCGATTACCTTAGATGTGGTTGAGAAGGTGATCGATCGAGAGCGTCCGGATGCTTTGCTTCCGACCATGGGCGGGCAAACGGCCTTGAATACCACGATGGGGTTGGTGAAGCGAGGAGTCCTCGAGAAATACAATGTCGCGCTTATCGGCGCATCGGCGGAAGCGATTCATAAAGCGGAGGATCGGGATGCCTTCAAACAGGCGATGCATCGAATCGGCCTGCGAGTGCCGACAAGCGGCACGGCGCACACGCGACAGGAAGCGCTGGCCATTCTCGAGACGGTCGGCTTCCCCGCGATCATTCGGCCGTCCTTTACCATGGGGGGGACCGGCGGAAACATCGCGTACAATCGTGAGGAATTCGAGAGGCTGATCGATTGGGCGCTGGCCATGAGTCCGGTCAGTCAGGTGCTGATCGAAGAGTCGGTCATTGGATGGAAAGAGTATGAATTGGAGGTCATGCGCGATCTGAAGGATAATGTTGTGATCGTCTGCCCTATCGAAAATTTCGATCCGATGGGCGTACACACAGGAGACAGTATCACGGTCGCGCCGGCCATGACGTTGAGCGACAAAGAATACCAACGGATGCGGAACGCAGCACTTCGTATCATCCGAGAGATCGGGGTCGATACGGGAGGATCCAATATTCAGTTTGGTATCAACCCGGCCAATGGGGAGATGGTCGTCATTGAAATGAATCCTCGGGTATCTCGAAGCTCAGCGTTGGCGTCAAAGGCCACTGGGTTTCCGATCGCGAAGATCGCAGCCAAGCTCGCCATCGGATACACGCTGGATGAAATCTCCAATGACATCACCGGTGTCACAAAGGCTTCCTTTGAACCGGCGATCGATTACGTAGTTGTCAAGATCCCGAGATTTGCTTTTCAGAAGTTCAAAGGAGCCGATCCGACCTTGACGACGCAGATGAAATCAGTCGGGGAGGTGATGGCGATCGGACGTACCTTCAAAGAGTCTCTCCAAAAAGCCATTCGCTCCCTGGAGTTAAACCTCAATGGGTTGGCGTCCCGGTTTGGACTTGATCGGGGTATTCCAGCCGAGTTTAACCGGTCAGAAGCGATCGAGAAGCTCAACCGGG
>JANPKE010000025.1:0-7103 GCA_031425875.1 Nitrospirota bacterium | reverse complement strand
GAGAACGCCGTTGGCTGACTTTTTCAACATCCTGTTAGGCCCTGTCCATTCGCCTCCTTGACCGTACAAGAAAGTTCGATTAGCGTAGCACACTCATGAGCCGTTCAGCCTTCAGGCGATTGTGAAAGGAAACCGGAGATGCACGTTGTCGGATTGATGTCAGGAACTTCAGCCGACGGAGTCGATGCGGCGCTGGTGACCATTGCCCCCCAGAAAGCCGGTCTCAGAGTCGAGATGATTGCGTTTCATTCGCTTTCCTATCCGCGTTCGCTGCAGCAACGCATTCTCTCTGCATCGGTGTCGGGAACGGTGACGGATATTTGCCATCTGAATGCGCTCTTAGGCGAATGGTTCGCCGACGCTGCCTTAGGAGTCATTCGGTCAGCTCAATTGCCGACAGAGGACGTAGATCTCATCGGATCTCACGGCCAAACCGTGCATCACCTGCCGCATGGCATCAAAGATACCGGTGTCGGCGCCATACGGTCGACACTGCAAATCGCTGAGCCGGCCGTCATTGCCGAACGCACCGGGATTACCACCGTGGCCAATTTTCGGCCACGCGATATCGCGGCCGGCGGACAGGGAGCGCCGTTGACCCCGGGGGTCCACGCGCTGCTGTTTCGGCATCCGCGCCGCGCGCGGCTGATCGTGAATCTTGGCGGCATCAGCAACGTGACCTATCTTCCCAAGGGCTCAGGCTCTACGGAACTCGCCGCATTTGATACGGGCCCGGCAAATATGGTGCTCGATGGGCTCATGTCTCGCATCACGAATGGTCGGGCCTCAATGGACCGTGAGGGGCGATTGGCGGCAAAAGGCCAGGTCGATTCGAGACTATTAGCCAAACTTCTCGCTCATCCCTATCTCTCTCAGGCGCCGCCAAAATCGACCGGTCGCGAAGCGTTCGGCACAAAGATGCTGGACGAATTGCTCAATTGGCAACACACACGTCGGTTATCGGTTGAAGATCTTCTGGCCACCTGTAGCCGTTGGACTGCTGAAGCGGTCGGGACGGCCAGACGGTGGATCAAGGGGGGAATCGATGACGTGATTGTGGGAGGGGGCGGTGTCCGGAACCGGGCGCTCATGGGACATTTAACGGATGTCTTTGCTCCAGTGCCGGTCACCTCCTTTGAGGCTCATGGCTGGGACAGTAAAGCGCTGGAATCGGTGGCATTTGCCGTCCTCGCGTATCAGACCATTATGGAACAGTGCGGAAACGTCCCCTCGGTTACGGGGGCGGCATCCCCAAGAATATTAGGTTGCATCGTCCCAAGCGGCCCACAGTGGTATGAGCGGTTACGATCACGCAAAGGCGGAAGCAAAAAGAAATGAGACTTCTTCTGGTCGGTACGGTCATTATGGGGATCATCATGCTTTGGCGTTATCTGAGGAAGACACGACGGAGGAAGAAGCGGACAACGCCATTTGCCATTCCTTCCGGCGTTACCATCGGGCCTACCCGATTACTCGAGGAAGAAGAAATCGCGTTGTATAGCCTCCTGCAAATGGCTGTCCAAGAGCGCTACCTTGTCTTTAGTCAGGTGCCGCTCTGGTCCTTCGTTGAGGTGGAAGCGGAGGCAACAGTGCGTTCCGATCTTCTGCGAGAGATTGCACTGAAACGAGTCGATTTTGTCTTGGTCCATCCTGGCTCATGTCGCGTCGAACATGTCGTCCAGATCGAGCGTGAATCTTCACCACCTCATCAGGACGAACGGCAGCACGTCATCGAGTCGGTGCTGAATGCAGCGGGGATCAAGCTGACAACGTTGCAGCCAAAGAAAAGCCACACGTTGCCCGATCTGACTACTCGATTGGGGATCACTGCAGAGGAGTGACGAGTCGCATCAATCGAACAGGAGGATTCTAGGGCGATTGATTCGGCGAGTCTTCGGCGGTTGCCGTAGCCTCGATGGCCTTGCGAGCGAGTTCTGCTTCAGAGCTATCCGGGTACTGGCCCACCACCCGGTCAAACATCAGTCGTGCCGTCTCATGATCCCTTAGTTTGGTGTACGTCTGGCCGAGCTTCAGCGTGGAAGCTGCCAACTTAGGGCTGAGTGGGTAATTTGATACGACTTCATTGAACGACTTGAGCGCATCTCGATATCGTCCCATCCGATATTGGCATTCTCCGATCCAATATTGCGCATTGGCGGCTAAGGCGGATTCGCTATGCAGTTCGATGAAGAGTTGGAACCCTGCCATGGCGGCTTTGTAGTCGCGGTGCTTAAATTCATCCATGACGCGATCATATAATCGGCGGGTCGTATCCTGCCGTTGAGTAGGAGCCGCTAGGGACTGGCCCACCGAGAAGAACATGCATAGGAGGATGAGAATTCCGAGACATTTCTGGAGCATAACAGGCCTCCATCTGTTGAAACGGCAGTCGAGGGGCTTAGGCACGCAATCAGTATGCCAGGGCTCCTGCCATTCACGAATGCGAAACGTTTAAAAAACAGGATCTTGCGCAATCGCAGAAGCCAATCGTTTTATGGGTTTTCCAGGGGCGTGTTAATGAAGACACAGTTTTGTACAATGTGGTTCGAGTCTCTTACGTGCCTCATTCAGTATTCAAAGGGTCTCCATGTCCCGTCAAGGCCGTAAGAACGAGACAAACCTTTTTGAGGAGAACATCGTGAGTGAAGGGCCCATTCCGACCAACCCCCTGGGCGGACGAACCTTGGTTGTTGATCCTACCGATCAGCGCTGTTATCCAACTCCAAGTGCCGCGCTCAAGGATGCCGCTGAATCGGATCAGGTCTATGTCCGTCCTGGGATCTATGAGGATAAGCTTGTCGTCACCCAACGGCCGATACGGCTTGTCGGTGCCGGACGAGATAGCGTCCAAATCTTCTGCCGCCGCAGCGGGCCGCTGTATCTTCAAGAGGTACCGGAAGGGTGGATTACTGGCATCACGTTCCGCTATGTCGGCAGCGACCAGCATTCAGCGCTGAATATACTCAATTCCACGTGCATCATCACGCAGTGCCGAGCGATGGAAGGGATTTTGTCGGGCGTCGTGTTGTATGGACCCGAATGTCGGGTCGCCTTCACCGACAACGAAGTGTGTCGCAATCGGGAGTCGGGCATTTTCGTGTTTGCCGGGGCTCAACCGCGAGTGGCGGATAATCGCTGTGTCGAGAATCATCATTTTGGTATTGCGGTCCGAGATCCTGGCAGCCGTCCGGAACTGGTGCGGAATCTGTGTGAAGACAACATGCTAAGCGGCATCCTCATGTTCCAGCACGCCGAAGGGCTGATTGTGGACAATGTGTGTCGGAACAATCAGCACTGGGGCATCCTCCTGACACCCGATTCCCATCCCAACCCTGCTCCACCGGTCCTTCCGACGATGAATCGACTCGAACCGAATGGGATCGGTGTGTATTCAATCTCTGATCAACCGCTTGCTCAGATCGGTCGATAAGAGCCGTCAGGAGTTGCGGAAGATCGATGATCGTTAACTGAAGCAGGTAGAGGAAGACGAAGCATCAGGAATGTGAAATTGAAAAGCGCTTCCCCCTTGTTGCTTGGCTCGATACATTGCGGCGTCGGCATGCTTCAAGAGCTCATCAACTTCGTGGTCATCGGTTGGGTAGACAGTAATCCCAATACTGACTCCGATTAACGCTCTGTGCTCCCCAAGGTGGAATGGTTCCGCCAATCGCTTGGTGATTCGCTGGGCGACCAACGTGATATCCTCTTCGCACGTCAGGCCTTCCAGGATAATGGTAAACTCATCTCCTCCCATGCGGGCGACTGAGTCTACTTCGCGGACACACTCTTGCAGTCGTTCAGCGACGGCCTTCAAAAGCTGATCACCGACACTGTGACCCATGGTATCGTTCACCGGCTTGAAGTGATCAAGGTCGAGTAGCATGAGGCCGAGAGGCTGTTGGAGCCGTTTGCTGCGGGCCATGGCTTGGATAAGGCGATCACGAAACAACGTGCGGTTCACAAGGCCTGTCAGCTGATCATATTGGGCCAGGTAGGTCAGCCGCTCTTCAGCCCGCTTTCGTTCGATGGCATAGCGAATTGAGCGAGCCAACAGCTCCGACGGCCCTTGTCCCTTGACGAGGTAATCCTGTGCTCCATTCTGGAGGGCCTGTAACGCGAGCGTTTGATCATTGAGCCCACTAAGCACGATGATGGCAATCGTCGGATTGGCGGCTTGCATTTGACGCACGGTTGAGAGCCCATAACCGTCCGGGAGTGACAGGTCGAGAAGGACGGCGTCAAAACGTATGCGAGCTAGGCGGGTGACAGCGTCGCTCAGGCGGGTCACATGGCTGATCTCGAATTCTTCCATGCCCCATTCTGCCAGAATATCTTGAGTCAGGCGTGCATCAACGTCGTTGTCTTCGACTAATAGGATCTTGATCATCGCGCTCCAGGCCTGAGCTTGTTCCTAACCTCCTCCCAACCACTGCTTCACGCACATGCTAAGTATAGCTTAAGACACTGAATCAACAAGCAAATCCAGGAAGTGCTGATATGCTCGAGCCCTCGTCAGAGTACCTGCCACGCAACGGTCTGGTCGGTATCTTGGATGTGCGATATGTATAGAGGAAACAGAGGGTGGAATACCATGAGGAGCGTGCGTCGACTAGGAGAAAATAATTCCGCCTGTGGGTATAGATCTTTGACTGTTTACGCGGGACGGAATCGGGGTGGGCCGGTTGGCCAACTAGACACTCGCCGGCGAGAACTTGGGAGGCCGATGGAATCTTATCGGGCCCAGACCCACTACTAGTCTGGCACTCCGAATGAGTTACATCCCTCTTAGGCAAAAGAGAACAGTAGGATCAGGCTCAAAAGGTTTCATCACGAACCCCGGGAAAGGATGCGGAGATGGCTCGGATAAGTGCCGATTGGGCCCTGCTCCGGACCGATCCCAGCTTCACAGGCATATCCCGGTTCGAAGGGCCATAGCAACGAACGGCCAACGGCGCTGCCACGGATGTGAATATATCGCAATGTGACACCCATACGGGTGGCGTCGTCTTTCACCTTCTCCGTGCATTCGCTCGGCGAATAACCTCGGCGAGAAATCAAGAGGGGTTCACCCGATGCGCTGAGAACGGAGAATTCGCTTGCACATCCTGCTACTGAGAGCAGCACACACACAATACCCGTAAGTCGAACAAGCACTCTCTTTCGATTCATGTGAATCGCCCTCCCCGTTCAGCGGGTTTGTCTACGCACACACTGGCTTAAACACGTCAAACCCTAACACGAATAGCCTCCTTCAATCGACTCCCAATGCATTGTGCTTAAACAACTCAGCGAGGGTGAAAGGAAATAGCCGTTGAATACGGACCAAATTAGACCGGCTTCTCTGCGACATACTCGATGTATTTCCACAACTGCTTCGCGTCCTCCTCATTCAGGACCACCGGAGTATTATTGGCGGCACCTGTCATATAGATCTTGACCGAGACTGTGTCATGCCAAATCTGCACCTCACAGTGAGAGATCAGATCCAGGTTGAACGCACGGTTGCCGATTCGGACAAAGTGCATAGCGTTTCCTCGTTCTAGTTGTCAACGAAGGGTGAGCATATACCAAGTTCTCACGCCCCAAAAGCAACGAAGAGTTTTGTTACGGCAACTCTGCCTCCGTGAGCCCGATAGAACTTGCCGCCCTCTCGGCAAGAACTTCCCTCCTGTTATGGCGTTATTCCAACCGTGCAAGGATACGCGGCCATTTCTCGCATTTCTCTCTGGCACAGAAGTTGAGGGAGACAATCTGGTTTTGCTCTTACTGAGAATGGTGTGTAGGGCTTCAGTGAGGTTTGCCTGATGAATGATGTGGATTCGTTCACCGCTCTTTGGGAACGGCTCACTCGTGATGTCACGGTTGTTGGTGGGCTTCAGAGTCCCGTGCTGAGCTGGATCGGTGCTGTGGGGATCTTGGCCCTGTGTCTTTGGCATAGCGCGGTGTTCCTCAGAGGTTTGTTACAAATCCAAAGGACGCTTGCGCGCTTTCACTCGTCCGTCGCACCCCTGGTCGTGGCACGGCAACAGGTGTCCAAGGATTGGCTTGTTATCCCGGCCTTGTCGAAAAAACGAGCACGTCTTGATCTGTCGTCCGAAACGCGACGAGATCTTGACGATTTGCACACACTAGATCGTGCGATACGGTCAGAACAGGCTTTCGCCAGAGACTGGTTTTCGTACCGCAAGACCCTCGCGGTAGAGCAGTCTGCCTGGTTCCTTGAGCCGACCGTCCATAGTCAGCGCTCTGCAAGTGAGTTTTTCTCGTTCGAATCTCTCTGCGGCACCCATCTCAACGTCCGTTTTTACCGGCAGCTGCCCGCGTTTATGACGGGTATGGGTTTAATGTTCACCTTCCTGGCCATCTTGATCGGTCTCAGCAAGCTCCATGCGAACGGGTCGGAGATCGATGGCATTCAAGGGCTGATCAACGGCCTCTCAGGAAAGTTTGTGACATCCATCGTCGGCTTGGCGTGCGCCAATGCGTTCACCCTTCTCGAGCATTCTCTCTGGCATCGGGTGGACAACCGATACCGGGAGTGCATCTCCCTCTTGGACGAAATGTTTCCGCAGAAGACTACCGACCACCATGCCCAGGTGTCCCCATTGCCGAACGGATCTTCGACGGCCATCGTCACTCCCATTCGAAGCGACACCACGCATCAGCTTGTTGAGGTCGTGCAGCAGCGCCTCGGATCCACCGTCGCAGCGCTGAACACAGCCGCACAGGCACTCACGGCACTACAATCCAAGCATGCACCGATGAAGTTTGATGATTTGCCAGCGGAGATCGGGCACGAGGTTCAGCGGGCGTTACGACCTATGATGAATCCCATACTGGAAGCCATTCAGGACCTCAACCGCTCGATGAAGGAGCATGCCTCCCCGGTGCAGCTGTCTCAAAGCGAAATCGAAACGATGTTGCAAGGTCTCAGAAGCACCTCTACGGAAACGACAGAATCTGTGGGCCCGATACATAAAGATCGCAATGCAGGAAAACCGTCTCGTCTCACCTGAAACAGCACGGAGAGAGCGAAAGAGATGAAGTCGAGCTTTACACAGGACTCGCGTGACAACTCAGCGGTGGTGACGAGTGGGGTGGCC
>JANPKE010000024.1:0-12441 GCA_031425875.1 Nitrospirota bacterium | reverse complement strand
CTTGGCAATGGTCTCAACTGGAGCAGTCAGCCAGAACAGCTTCCCTGTGCGTTTCAGCCCCTCGACATTTTGTGATCGAAGGATGGCGCCCCCGCCAGTATCGATCACGATCCCATCCCGGCCCGCTAGGTCCTGGCAAATCTTCGTTTCGCGATCACGAAAGTACTCCCACCCATGTTGCTCAACGATCTCGGGGATGCTTTGACCGAGCGACTTCATGATCTCAGCATCCGTGGAGACAAGAACGCGCCCGAGACGAGCCGCCACGAGTTTACCGACAGTGCTCTTTCCTGTGCCACGATAGCCGATGAGCACCACATTCATCGGAAGTGAGAGTCCAAGACCGTCCGCATCACATCAACTGGCGCCGGTTGATTGGTCCAGAGCTCGAACTGCGCGGCAGCCTGATTAAGAAACATCTCCAATCCAGGAATCGTCTTACACCCGGCGCGCTTCGCATCTTTGAGCAATCTGGTTTCGAGTGGGTTGTAGACAATATCCATGACAGAGAGGCCGGCGTGTAGGAGCGCCGCGGGAACGCTGGTGGCATCGGCTTTCGGGGACATCCCGACCGGCGTACAATGAATCAATACGTGCGCCTCAGGAAGCACCCGACAAAGGGTGGTTTCGTCGAGATGAAAGTCCTCAAGCGTCAACGCTGCCTGAGAACGAATCTCATGAGCCAAACTCGTCCGTTCACGGTCGTCTATTCCAAGCAGCGTCAACTGTTCAGCACCGGATTCAACGGCCAGTGCGAAGGCGATCGCTCGGGCGGCACCCCCCGAACCGAGGACGACGATGCGTTTGTCCGTCAGCTCAACTTCGCCCTCCTTCAACGCCCTCAGAGCACCTGTCGCGTCCGTGTTGTACCCAGTGAGTTCGCCCTTTTCAGCTACGATGGTGTTGATCGCACCGATCCGCTGTGCCGTTTGCTCCACATGATCAAGAAACGGAATCGCCGCCACCTTGTGCGGGATGGTCACGCTCGCTCCGCGAAAGTTTCCTAGTGCACGGAGCCCTTCAATGGCATCACCGATCGCTTCCACTTGCCAGGCGAGATAGACAAAGTTGAGCCCCAATTTGCGGAACGCCGCATTGTGGATGGCTGGCGACAGTGAATGGCCGACCGGATTGCCAATCACCCCGCAAAACTGTGTCCGAGCATCAATGTCCATTTCTTCACCTAGCACGGAAGCTGCTATCGCTCGTTGCAGCAACCACTACCCTTTATAAACAGTCATGCCCCCATCAATAGGAATGGTCGCGCCAGTCATCCAGGCTGCTTCATCCGAAGCCAGATACAGAACCAGATTCGCCACTTCTTCTGGTGTCCCAGGACGACGAATCGCATATTGGGCCAAAATGGGCTGGAGCATATCCGGATTAGCCATCAAGGGGGCCGCCATAGGCGTATCGATGAGACCAGGGTTCACCACATTACAGCGAATTCCTTCCTTCGCATATTCGACGGCCAGTGCGCGCGTCAAAGCGTCAAGCGCTCCTTTGGATGCCGTATAGGCAGCTAGGCCGGAGAGACCGACTAAACTGGCAATCGACGAGATATTGATGATCGAGCCCCGCCCTTGTTTCAGCATGTGGGGGATAACGGCTCGTGTCATCCGGAAGACCCCGGTCAAGTTGACGTCGAGCACATGCGCCCAGATCGCATCATCAGTTTCATGGAGGCGCTTTCCAAATTCACCGATTCCCGCGTTGTTGACCAGAATGTCGATTCGCCCAAAGCTATCAAGCGCTCGACGAACAACATCCAGCACATGGGTTTCATCCGTCACTGAACCGGCAACTCCGAGTACTTTCCCCTTGTTGTGGCGGATTACACTGGCCACACGGTCTACTTCCTGTTGCCGACGTCCCGTGATGACAACCGAGGCTCCCTCCTCGGCAAAACGTTTCGCGATGGCTTCGCCGATTCCAGCATTGCCTCCCGTCACTACGGCTACTTTGCCTTCTAACCTATTCATCAGTTCAGTTCCTCTCCTGCTTCATCGGACAGGCCTTCCTGGTCTCCGTCGGAAGCAACTACTCTCTCAGCCATCGAACGGAGCAGCCCTGGCTCTACCTTTCTGGCTACGGTGATGAATCCAGAATGGGCAACCATGCGATGATCAGGCCGCACGCTCCTGCCCTGCACGGCCCAGGTTCGTAGCAACGTTTCAAACGTTTCGATCATCCCGAACACCGTTGCCCGTTCAAGCGCCTCAACCGTTTGTACGACTTGGGGGACTGTGGGGACAAAGCTCAGATAGATCCCACCGGATCGCAGCACGGTGGCTGCATGCGGGACCACCTGCCAGGGCTCAGGTAAATCGAGCACGACACGGTCGAAGGGAAGTCCATCGTCAAGCAGCTCAATACCTTCATAGGTATTCTTCCGTAACGCCGTCAGGTTGGGAACGGGCCCCATATAGCGATCGACGTTCAGCAGTGCAGTGCGGGCAAAATCTTCCCGCATCTCATAGGTCACCACCAACCCTCGCGGCCCTACCGCTCGCAAAAGCGCCATGGTCAGCGCGCCTGAACCGGTTCCGGACTCGAACACCCGCGCACCCGGATAGACATCCGCCCACATGGGAATCAGCGCGAGGTCTTTCGGATAAAGCACTTGAGCGCCCCGCGGCATTTTCAGCACGTAGTCTCCGAAGGTCGGTCGGACAGCCAACATCTTTTTCCCGCCCGACAGCACGACGATGGTCCCATCCGGCCGCCCGATAATCGCGTCGTGAGCGATCTTCTGACCGCTGAATTGATAGGTTTCGCCCGCCTTCAACGTAAGGGCATACTGGCGCCTTTTGTGATCGACAAGATGGATGCGTTCGCCGCTTGATAATTGAGACATGCCGCGCATTCTAGGGGGTTCGTTCCGGAGTTTGCAACCAACGGCCATTTCGTGACAGCATACGAACGTAGGAGTTTTCGAGCCACTCACTGTTCATACCTTCGGCGCTGTCGCGCCTTGCGCGCATGGAGCTCACAATGCGTGGCACCGTGTTTCTGTACAGAGCTCTACGCAGACAGATTCTCGCAGCGGCGATGGGAAGTGCTGTCATCTCCCTGAGCCTGATCCTCATGGGCAGTCCGACCTATGCCGGTGAAATCGTCGTCGCCAGTTATGAAGGAGTAATCAACCCGGTGGCAGCGGAGTACCTGCACGACGCTCTCGCCTTGGCCCACTCGTCGGGTGCCCAGGCTCTGATCTTCAAACTCGATACGCCCGGAGGATTGGACACCTCCATGCGCCTGATGATCAAAGACATGACCGCCTCACCTATCCCAGTAATCGTCTTTGTAGCGCCATCTGGCGGTCGGGCTGCCTCTGCAGGAGTCTTCATTACGCTAGCAGCCCATGTGGCCGCCATGGCACCCGGAACCAACATTGGAGCAGCACACCCAGTCGCGATGGGCGGCGGTGAGATGGACAACACGATGAAGGAAAAAGTGGAAAACGATGCAGCGGCTTACATCAAGAGTATCGCGGAGCAGCGTGGACGGAACGTATCATGGGCCGAAGATGCGGTTCGAAAAAGCATTTCCGCCACGGAGCAAGAAGCTTTGAAACTCAAGATCATCGATCTGGTGGCTGAGAACATTCCTGCGCTCTTAAAGCAGCTGAACGGGAGAAAGATCGTCCTATCTACGGGGTCAATCACGTTCTCAAACGAGGCCGTAACGCTTCGTGAATTCCCGATGGGAACGCGTCTGGAATTGCTCAAGGCGTTGAGCGACCCCAACATCGCCTATCTCCTGATGTCCATTGGAACCATTGGGATCATGGCCGAACTGTACAGCCCTGGGGCTATCCTACCCGGGATCGTCGGTGCCATCAGTTTGATCCTGGCTTTCTATTCGCTCCAATCGCTCCCCGTGAACTATGCAGGTGCCCTCCTTGTGATACTCGGCATCGTGTTTCTCTTGCTTGAAATCTCAGTGACCAGCTATGGAGTACTCGCACTTGGTGGATTGGCTGCCATGACTTTAGGTGGTCTCCTCCTCATCAAGAGTGACGCACCGTTCATGCAGGTGTCCTTGTCATTTCTGTTGCCGACCGTCATCACGGTTGGCGCCCTGGTCGGAACCGTTATCTGGATGGCCGCCAAGGGTGGACGTCGCGGACCAGTGACAGGAGTTGAAGGCATGATCGGATCGATCGGGATCGCGAAGACAGATCTCAACCCACGTGGCCAAATCGCTTTACATGGGGAGATCTGGGAGGCAATCAGCCAGACCCCGATTCGACAGGGAGAGGCCGCGGAAGTGACGTCGGTTGAAGGGCTGACGGTGAACGTAGCCCCGGTGCACAAATAGAATGCCTGAAGATGAAGGAGTCGTGATGTCATTGCTCATACCGTTGGTCTTATTGGGGTTTGTTCTCTATGCCAGCTTCAAACGTGTCATGGAATACGAACGGCTCGTGGTCTTTGTGCTCGGTAAGTTTCAGACCGTGAAGGGGCCCGGTATCAGGTTGGTGGTACCTGCCCTCCAGCAGATGGTCCGTGTCAACTTGCAGACCGTCACCATGGAAGTCCCCTCGCAAGATGTCATCACACGAGACAACATTTCGGTGAAAGTGAACGCGGTCATCTTTCTTAGGGTGGTTGACCCCCAACGGGCCGTGGTCGCCGTTCAAGATTACCTCTATTCGACGTCACAAGTGGCTCAAACCACGCTACGAAGTGTGCTCGGTCAAAGCCAGTTCGACGACCTGCTGTCGAAGCGCGACGACATCAATGCTGAGCTGCAGCGAATTATCGATCAACAGACCGAACCATGGGGAGTCAAGGTTGCTGCCGTCGAGGTAAAGAATGTGGATATCCCTCAAGACATGCAACGTGCGATTGCTCGGCAAGCGGAAGCCGAGCGGGAACGTCGAGCCAAAATCATCCATGCGGAAGGGGAATTTCAAGCCGCGCAGAAACTGGCGGAAGCGGCGGACGTGATTAGTCGAAATCCTGCCGCACTGCAGCTGCGATATCTCCAGACACTCGTCGAGATCGCGGCTGAGAAGAATTCGACTACGATCTTCCCGATTCCGATCGACACGCTTGCTCCATTTATAAAGGGACTGTTACAGAAATAGTGTGGCATTTCAGTCTGCTTGTTGGTGCCAATTCTACATAGATGCCGCATAAGTGGGACAGTTCGTTATTCGTTCTCTCATTAGCCAACACTAATCTTTCTGATTTTTCGAGCTGATTACACCGACCGGTTCTCATCTTCAATCCAGCATCCCTTTTGCTTCGTAAAAGGAATACACCGGGAATGATTCGGTGAATCTTCTTGACTCAATAAGACTCTAACTATGGTGGGTGATATTCAACCAGAGCAAGGGGTGACACGATGAAAGAAGAACTTCGATCCTCTGAGGGACTGGATATACGGACAAGGTTTGCCCCCGATGCCGATGACGCCAAGGCAAGTGGCATGCTGGGAATGATCGGTCGTGTAGAGACTGAGGAAACCGGAGCGGATGAGAAGCCCCAACCGGTCATGCGTCCAAGCCCGGGGGCCAGCCCATTTTTCTTGGAATCGTTGTACTTTCGGTCCTTCGGCGAACGGGGACTCTTGACGCGAGAAGAAGAGGTCACGATTGCCAGGCGCGTCGACCATGGGACACGACGCATTCGGACTACGCTGCGGCAAGCGGTAAAGGTGCTGCTCAAGTCTAAGCGTACGTCTATCTGTATAGACACCGTGAAAGTGCTCCAAGTCGTCAGACGATTGAGTGGGTTTTCAGCCACCGCATTGGACGATGCGGAGAAGGCTTTAGGCGCCGCCCTGAGTCCGTCGGACCCAGATCTCAGACCTGCCGCAACGACGACAACGCAACTGAAGGCATCGCTTGATGAAATCCGATCCGCCAGGATTATCCTGGAGCAAGGGAAGGATGAGCTCGTACGGCATAACTTGCGCTTGGTCGTCGATGTTGCCAAACATTACACCGGACGAGGATTGAGCTTGCTGGATCTCGTGCAGGAGGGCAACATCGGCCTGATGAAGGCGGCCGAGCGATATCAGTATCGGAAAGGATTCAAATTCAGCACCTACGCGACCTGGTGGATTCGACAAGGCATCACCCGCGCAATTGCGGATCAATCGAGAACGATTCGGATTCCTGTGCACCAGACCGAAGCGTCGCATCGAGTTCTCCGCGTCATGCGGAAGCTTGGACAGCAATTCGGTCGGCCCGCTCGGTTGGAAGAGATCGCTCATGTGCTGCGCATGAGGCCAGAAAGGCTGCGCGAGACCATGCAGGCGTTTCAGGAACCAGTAGCCTTAGAATCTCCAATTGGTGACGGAGAGACACAGTTTGGCGACATGATTCCAGATCAGCAGGCCGTTTCACCCGATGCGCATGTCCACCGGGGCGAGTTGACCGATCAACTGGCCAGAATTCTAAGTGCCTTGACGCCTCGCGAACAAACCGTCATCAGACTCCGGTTCGGGATCGGCTACGATGAAGCCAGCACCCTGGAGCAAGTTGGTCAAAGTTTGTCCGTGACACGCGAGCGTATCCGCCAAATCGAAGCCAAAGCGCTGAAGAAACTGAAGACCCCGGAGATTAAGGAACTCTTCGTCGCCATCAAGTAGCGCCTGCTTACTCTTCTCGTGTCGACGGCCAGATTCGTGACCGTCGACACGCAACTTTCCACTGTATGGGTCGTTATGCGACAATGTGCACCCCATGCACACATGTCTTCTCCTTAGTCCAGCTGCCCCCCTTAGAGACAGACCATGGGACAGGCTTTCGTTTCTCCTTGGTCAACCGACCTGTCGCTTCCAACAGGTGCCCCAGTGAACCTTCCCACTGCCATCCCCGCTTCGGCTCTGGATGTTCTCTCTCCGCGCGGAGAAGCCGTTCGAGTCTTTTCAGATCCAGTTCCCTACCTTCATGCGTGGAAACTGCAGTCTCGCTTGCACCAGGAGCGAATCCGTAATCAGGTACCTGATACCGTCTTGATCCTTGAACATCGCCCTGTTTATACCTTGGGGCGAAGTACCACGGCATCGCACTGGGGCGGCAATGCCTCGCTCTTATGTGAACACGGAACGGAACTACATCATGTCAATCGCGGGGGGTCCATTACGTTTCACGGCCCAGGACAGATTGTGGTCTACCCCGTGCTCAAGCTTGATCGGCATGCCACGGGTCCAAGGCAATTGGTCTGGTTACTCGAAGAAATCATCGTTCAATTACTGAGCCTCTGGAATATCACCGGCCATCGCATCCCCGGCAAGCCCGGCATTTGGGTCATGACTCCAACCCCTGAAAAAATTGCTTTCGTCGGCATCCGTATCGAGCGCGGTGTGACGCTCCATGGATGTGCGCTCAACGTAGATCTGGACGTGACACCGTTCCATCGAATCCATCCCTGTGGGTTCTCGGACTGCAGAATCACATCCATGGCAACGGTGTACCACAAGGCGATCCCTCTCGATCCCGTTAAACAGGAGCTTGCTCGGCTCTGCCGTAGGATGCTCAAACTCGATGGGCCGGCTGTACTCGACACAGACTGATGAACATCTAGCCGATAACTAGGAAGGACCACGATGCAAGAACTCGACACCCCGACGTTTCGTTTGGCGGTTGCTCAGTTCGATCAAGCGGCGGAAGCGATGGGACTTGACCCAAACCTCCGCGAGCGACTGAAACTGCCCCAACGCTCCCTCGTGGTCAGCCTGCCAGTCCGGATGGACGATGGACGGGTCGAGGTCTTTACCGGCTATCGTGTTCAACACGATTCATCCCGCGGCCCCTCCAAAGGCGGCGTGCGTTACCATCCCGATGTGAACCTCGGTGAGGTGGCCGCTCTCGCAATGTGGATGACCTGGAAGTGTGCGCTGGCCGGATTACCTTACGGCGGTGCAAAAGGCGGAGTCGCAGTCGCGCCGAGACAACTGTCCCCTGCTGAGTTACAGCGGCTGACACGACGATACGCCGCGGAGATTTTCCCACTGATTGGCCCTGACAAGGATGTCCCGGCCCCCGATGTCGGGACCGATGCTCAGATCATGGCATGGATGATGGACACGTACAGCCAGCAAGTTGGCTACGCCGTTCCTGGCGTCGTGACCGGCAAACCGCTGTCGATCGGGGGAAGCCTGGGCCGTGAAGAAGCGACGGGACGCGGAGTCGTCTATGTGACGCACGAGGTGCTGCGTCACCTCAAGTTGTCAATTGACGGCGCCTCCGTGGCGATTCAAGGATTTGGAAATGTCGGCTCACACACTGCCCGCATCATGCACGAGCATGGTGCACGAATCATTGCTGTCAGTGACGTCAACGGGGGTGTCTACAGCAACAATGGATTGGATGTCACGGCGCTCCTTCAACGCGACCCCAGCCAGCCGCTGCATGAAAGCAACCTTGGGGACGCAATCACGAATGAAGAATTACTCCAATTAGACTGCACCGTACTCGTACCCGCCGCCCTATCCGAGCAGATCACGGCTAAAAATGCGAATTCCCTGAGGTGTCGAATCCTGTCCGAAGGTGCCAATGGTCCGACGACTCTGGAAGCCGACCGCATCCTCGCAGACAAAGGTGTCTTTGTGATCCCCGATATTCTCGCGAACTCCGGCGGCGTCATCGTCTCGTACTTCGAATGGGTGCAGGACCTGCAGCGATTTTTCTGGAGCGCAACAGACATCCAGAATCGGCTGCAAGACATCATCACGTCCGCTTTTCAGCGCACCCTTCATTTTTCGAGCGAACGCCGAGTGTCTATGCGCATGGCCGCGCTCATGAGTGGCATTGACCAGGTCGCCCAAGCACATCTCCAGCGTGGACTATACCCCTGACCCTGCGATTCCTTCACGCCGTTCCATTGCGACGTGGTGTCTGCATACTTGCTCCTCTGCAAGCGCATGCGCTAGGCTGCAGGCTTTCGTGGCAGAGAGGGGTTAGGAATACCTCATGGATCGAAGCAAGATTGCAACAGCGTGGGAGCAGCATTGCGCCACCGGTTGGCCTCAGTTTTCAAGCCCAGACCAAGGACAGTTGATGACAATCGACACCGTTATCAGCGGCTGTGTGGTCTTCTACCTCGATAGCGCCGAGGGCCTTGACGCCCAGCGGGTGGCCATTGTGAAAGACTGCTTGGGAGATCTCGATGAACTGACGGAAACATTGGACAGCGAATCCACAATCTACTTTGTCCGGCTTCGTGAACTCGGCGCGATGCTGTTGGACGATGAGCCACGGTCATGAGTCACGACTGCTGCGTCCGCCCGACGAGTCCCTATCCAGCGGCTGCTCGTGTGTCCTGTTTCTTGCAGGTCCGAGGGCTCTTGGCTACAATGCGCCATATGCTTTTCTGGATTCTACCGGTTCACCCATTCTGATCAATCACGACCACATACAGAAGAAATGCCAAACACCATGATGAGAGAGCGTGTCATGCGAAGAATTATCCTCCTGCTGGCGAGCGTCCTCGTAGCGCTTGGCTCAGCTCATGCCGAGCCGTACGAGTTGAGCAAGAACGATGTTATGGAGCCAAAGGCCATTTCGAGCACTGAGATCTCGCTGTTCGGCGTCAAACTTGGCGACTCGGAATCCAAAGCTGTTGAAACGCTCGTCACTGACAAGATTTCCGGAGTCAAGGTTGAGCAGGAAGCGACGTTCATCTTCCTGCTCGATCAACGAAAGCCAACCGGTCCAATGGCTGGGGTGCGTATTCAGGATGGGAGGGTTGATCTCCTGTTCATTAATAATCGATTCACGTATAAGACCAGAGGCATCTTTCGGAACGTGCTCAATAGTGAGAGCCCCGAAGAGATCAGAAAGGTGTTAGGCCAAGAGGAGTATGGTGACGAAAACGTCATGGGTGCCGTCATGGCCTACGATAAGCAGGGTTTCCAAGTGAACTACCTCGGTAAGGATATCAACATCGAGTTTGCTGCCCCCCGGTAGTCCAGCCAAGACGTGGAGTCAGACCTGGGGAAATCCATCCTGAATCATCGATAAGTTTTCTCACCTACAAACACTGAAACAGAGCCGCTGTCCAAGACCGATATGCTGAATCGGTTACGCACCGCTATCCCTTGATTATTCGATGAGTAGACATGCCAAGGATGAGAGCTGGAGGCTGCTATTGGGGAGTATTTGTGAGACGGAACCCATAATCGATGAGACTTTTCGCGGTATTCCACCGACGATTGGAGTTCAGGATCACGAGGAGCAGATCGCTGCCATTTTGAGAAACCTTCGCGATAAGGCATCGACCTGCTTTGGAAGTGAATCCCGTCTTCACCCCTACCACACCGGGAATGCGGCCAAGTAAGCGATTCGTGTTATGCAGGACGTAGGCGCGATATCCACTGACCGGTGTGATAATTTCGCGTTCCTCTTTGACGAGGTCTCGGAACACCGCATTTCGCATCGACACCTCGCTGAGTGTCGCGAGATCTTCAGCCGTCGAGTAATGATCGGGACCGTCAAACCCGCACCCATTGCTGAAATGCGTGTCGGATAACCCAAGCGCCACAGCCTTGGCATTCATCAATTTCACAAACTGCTCTTCATCGCCGCCGACATGCTCAACAGCCGCCAGGCAGGCGTCATTGGCGGAGACCATCATCATCGCCTTGAGCAAATCGCCAAGGCGAAAGACTTCTCCAACCTTGAGTCGCAGGTGAGTCTTGGGGGCCCTCGCCGCATTCCGGCTCACGGTGGCAAGATCATCAAGGCGGCCTTTTTCAAGAATGATCAGCGCCGACATAATCTTGGTAAGACTGGCCGGCGACAGACGTTTCTCCACATCGTACTCGAACAGGATACGACCTGATCGCAATTCCTTCAGGAGAATACTGTGCGCCGGAATTCTCTTCCATGGCAGGGGTTGCGGAGCATAGCTGACAGGATGGGCAGTCTGCTTCCTAGCATGATGCTCCATCCCCCAGGCCGAGCATAGCGAGAAAGCGAGCAAGGAAAGAGAGACAACCGAACCTAGCGCAAGGCGAGGAAGGATCCGACCCCAACTCCGTCTATGATCGGCAGGCGAGATAGAGTCGTGCTGCGCCACAAAAGACCGCCTCTTCTAGAAAATGAAGGATTCGCGCACTTTATCACCTTTCCGCCCACTATCAATCACTTTATGGAAAAACCGGAGGAGGTCGGCCAGATCAATCCAAAACCCGCAATTGAGACAGCGCGCGTAAATCCGACGATTGACGAGGGTATAATGGCGTTCCACCAGCATAAATCCCTTGCACTTGAGGCACTCCATACATGTCCCGTTCTCTCCGACTACCGAATGCGATTCATAATGAGCGCGACGCATCCGGCGAGCAAGCCGCCGCCCATGAGCGTTGTGCCAAAGTACACCAAAACATTGGTGCCCCCAGCTGGTTGAGTGCCTTCCCACAAATCCCGAACCCCGCCCTGCACCATCAGGACGGAAAGGGTCAATAGGGCCCCAATCATGAACCACCATGCAAAGGATCGAAGCGCCATCGTAATACCTGAAAATCGTGGGCAGTTTTCCTCACCGGCAACTCTAGCGAAGGCCCTCCTGGCTGTCAAGAATAGTCAGCGATTGCTCGCGTCCTACTCTCGTGCCACCGACTTTGTAACGGATTTGAGTCCACGGTGAAGAAAGATTGAGACGCTGCCACTCCCGTTATCGGCGATGGCCAGCCCCGGTTCTTCCAGCGCAGAGGTTATGACATGAAAGGACGAAAGAGCAAACGGACCGGACTTCGTGCGGTAATTTCTCGGTGGGTAATGAAAGGTCCCATCGCCTTTCCCGAATAAGATCGACAGGTCATTGGACTGGAGATTGACGATCGCGACATCCTCTATCCTATCGCCATTGAAATCCCTCGCTAACCCAAAGTTCGGACCGGCATCAGCCCCGGAATCCTTACCGGATCTGAATGTTGCGTTGCCGTTTCCAAGAAATGTCGTGAAGCTGTCCTGCTCTCCGTTGATGACCAGTAGATCTCTGTGATGGTCGTTATTGAAGTCGGCAAAACTTACACCAAGAGGTCGACGACCCGTCGAATAGTCTGTGGGATCCCGAAAAGAACCGTCACCATTCCCGAGCCAAATGGAGACGGCATTCGACATCGGTCCACCATTCGTCACCACCATGTCTAATTTCCCATCGGTATTGAGATCAGAGAGGGCAACGGATGTGGGAGTATCCCCATGTTCGTACTGAACGCCGTGTCGAAATTCACCGGTCCCGTTCCCTAGAAAGATTTTGACCTTATCGTTCCGTAGAGCAACGACAAGATCCGCATGATGATCGCCGTTGATATCGTTGGTGGCCAGTGCAATTGGTGCACGATGGACCGGATAACGTGGTCCCTCTTCAAACTTTCCATCTCCATGCCCAAGCAAGATCATGACTTCGTCGCCACCGGAGCACGCCAGGGCCACATCAGCATGTCGGTCCTGATTGAAGTTGCTCATCACGAGGG
>JANPKE010000023.1:0-5163 GCA_031425875.1 Nitrospirota bacterium | reverse complement strand
CTGCTTGAGCGATATGTTCTTGATCTATCTACGGACTTTGGACGTGTTGGATTGGCAGAGGAATGGAACTATGTGGCCTCGTTTTATGTGGTGAACGACGCCATGGCCTCAGAGGTTTGGAGCAGGCTGGAGTCAAAAATCGCCGCCATCTTGGACGCTCGTCCAGGGGAAGTCTTGGGCGGTGTGTCGACCCCATCGGTACCGGGGCTTGCGGTCAAGGTCCTAACTCGAACGGCCCCTGACCTCACCGCTATGCTCGATGCGTTATGGGCAGCCGTGCGTGAAGGCTTGTGGAATCTCCCGCCGGTGTCTCTACGGAAATACTAAGCCCACCGCTCGTTTGCCTGCCGCGAATTGTGGTGCTGAGGGGCTGGTAACGGTTAGGAGTTTAAAGCTTTGCCCTCAGCGGCAGAAGCGGTGCGGAGCGACCAGGCTAATCCGAACAGCGACAGCGTGAAAATCAGCCATTTCGATGGATCGAAATTATACCAGCGGGGACCGTTTCGGTAGTCGCTTTGGTAGGTGTGGTGGTAGTTGTGATACCCCTCCCCAAACGTCAGGAGCGAAACCCACCAGCTGTCCCGGCTTGAATCTGCTTGGCCATGGGGTTGGCTCCCCCACAGATGGCAAACTGAGTTGATACAAAAGGTCGAATTCAACACGGCAAATGTCCTGCCGACGCCGGCGAGCATAAAACAGCCGAAGCCCGCGACCCAACCGCCGTAGAGAAAGCCCACCACGAACGGGAGTGCCAATCCTGAGAGAAAGATGAGCCCGTAGTTCCGGTGTTGCCACATGACAACCGGATCTTGCCTGAGCCGTGTGGCATATTTTTCATCCGAGTATCGCCCGTCGGAGAAGAGCCATCCGCAATGGCTATGCCAGAATCCTCGTTGAGCGTTGTAAGGATCGGCATCTTGGTCGCAGGCGGCATGGTGGCGGATGTGATCAGCTCCCCACTTCAGGGCAGAGTTTTGCAGTGCCCATCCGCCGGCGATCAGTAATCCGGCCTTGACCCAATCGGGACACAGGAAACTCCTGTGCGAAATCAGCCGATGGTAGCCAACCGTAATGCCGAGCCCGGTAATCATGTACAGGAGCCCAAACATGGTCCAGTCCAACCAGGTATACCCATAGACAAAGGCGAAAGCGGGCACCCCGATGAGTGCGCTCCCCACGACAAGGGTGAACAATAATACTGTGACGTAGATGGGATAGGTACGCCTGAGCGTGGTGGCGGATTGTATGGGTGTTATCATAAGACTCACTACTGAGGAAGGGAGCATGTCTTCATAAAGCAGAGGCTCTTGCAGATAGTAAGGCCTGAAGAATCAGGCACGCATCCTGTAACTTTACCAGGACTAAAGGCAAAAAATCTACTGTAGAAAGGCCGATGGTAGTCTGGTAATAGCCTCTTGTTTCACGTTGACAGGGGGCTGTAAGATTTCATATACATACGTGATCTGTGTCGACCTCTCCAATCGTGGAATTGAGTGTATGCAGAGCTCAGGGTGTGCTCGGAGAATTTCCCAGTCGGGAGAAGACAGCAATGGGTAGGTCTGGAACTAGGTAGTTAATCACAAGGAGGCAGTCCAATGAAGAGTGCGTTATCAGCCATGTTTGGTGTTGCAGCCGTCGCGTTGGTCGCGGCGCCTCTCACCTCGTATGCGGGCGGAACGATCAGTGGGAAAGTGACGTTTGCCGGGAAGGCAGAGAATAAGGAGTTTCTCTTTTCAAAGTTCCCCAATCCAAAGTTTTGTCCCCAGATTCCCGACAAGAGCAAGATGGATGGCGACAAGCGGTTGTTAAAGCAGATCGAAGTGAGCAAGGATGGTGGGTTGAAGGGCGCAGTGGTGGCCGTAGCTGACATCGAAGACAAGGCATGGATGGACGGCTATGCCGGCACGGAAGTGGTGGCGGCGTTCTGTGACTTCCAACCATTCACGGGAATCGTTGTTAATACTCGGCCCTTCAAGGTCGAAAACACCGATGCAGACGCTGATGATCCCAAGTCAGTAGCCGGTGTGCTCCACAACCCACACAGTTTCACGGTGAAGGGTGTATCCTCGGCAACCGGTTTCAACATTGGTCTTGCGAAAAAAGGCGACAAGTTGGATAAGCCGGTGACCTTCCGTGGCGGTGCAGAAAAGGACGGGTATTATCGGCTACAGTGTGACCAGCATGAGTTCATGCAGGGGTTCTTCCTGCCCGTGTCGAACCCACATTTTGCGGTCGTGAAGGACGATGGTTCGTTTGAGCTCAAGGATGTGCCGGCTGGGAAGCACAAGGTCATTGCCTGGCATCCGTTTGCCGGTAAGGCCAAGAAGATTGAGTTTGAGGTGGATGTGGCCGATGGCGGCACTGCCAACCTCAAGGCTGAAATTAAGTAAGCCTCGTTTTGTCGATGTGTTGTTGAAGGGCAGCGGGTGATCCGCTGCCCTTCCTGTTTTCATACCAAGTTCGTCGCCGTGTCTTTATATTTCCGCTGCAAGAAATCAAAGATCATTTCACTGCTCTTGCTCCCCATCCTGCTGACGCTTGTGTCCTGTTCGGTGATCGAGATCCCAATCAATGCGATCAAGACCACCTTCTCGGTCATCAAGACTGGCTATCGTGTTGCCAAAAAGACGGTCAGAGGCACGATCTGGGTAGTGCGCGGGACCTATGAATTGACGAAGGGGGCCACCAAACTGGTCTATCACATCGGGAAGTTTACCTTTGAGGTGGTCCAGGCTCCGTTGGAGTATCCATTGATCCGTGACGATATTCAGACCATCGATGGGCTTCCGGTTAAGGAGGCGATCAGGCTTGGGCGGGTTAAAGCCGCTCCGTACACTGTCAAGGGTCAGCATTATGTGCCGATGAGCCTCGCCCGTGCACAGACGTACGAAGAGACAGGCTTGGCCTCGTGGTATGGGGAGGAAACCAGGCGTCTGCCGGGAGGGCACATGACGGCCAACGGTGAGCTGTTCAATCCCAGCACGTTGACGGCGGCACACAAGTATCTGCCGCTGCCGATCCACGTCCAGGTGACGAACCTCGAAAATGGAAAGTCGATCATTGTCCGAGTGAATGACCGCGGCCCCTTCCCCAGTGATTACAGCCCTGATTCTGGAAAGCGGATCATCGACCTTAGCCGGGGAGCCGCCGAACAACTGGGATTTGTCGAACAGGGCGTTGCCAGGGTCCATGTTGAGACCATCCAGCTGGACGAAGCGTAGAGGCAATTTGCTCTCGTCGCCTAATTCCACCGCCACTGTATGCTGGTTGGGTTCAGCCTGAGGCAGTCAGGAGAACCAGGGCAGGCACCGGCTCGGTCGGAGTCAGTCCCCTGACCAGTCCCCAAGACGTTTTTGATGTGGACTTTTCTACCCCAAAGCCGGGCATTCGCCGCCTTGTCTTTTACTTTCTGATCTAGGTAAGATCTTGTGTTTGAAAGGTATTAACTCAAGGGGATGGGTGTGTCACGAGAGCTCTCACTCGCAGAGGTTTTCCAGCTTGGCTACTATTGGGAGACCAAAGTCCTCCTGACGGCCGTGAAGCTGGACGTCTTTTCTGCCATCGGTGAGCGACCGAAGGCAGTCCAGGACATTGCCGGTCGACTTCAGGCTGACCCTCATACGCTGAGCCTGCTCTTGAACGCCCTCGTTGCAATGAAGTTGCTGACGAAGGAGGGGGACCTGTATGGCAACTCGTCGACGGCGCTGACACACCTCGTTCGGCAGTCGCCGCAGTATGTTGGCCACTTGCTCCTTCTGCACGATGCGGAGTGGAATAACTGGGGAAAGTTGGAAGAGACGATTCGGACAGGGACGCGGGCGGTCGACCGCCATGTCTTTGAGACCGATCCCGAATTGGGAAGCAACGTGCTCGCGGTGCTCAATCGGATTGGCCAACAAAGCGGTCCTGATTTAGCCAAGCGACTGAAGCTGGGTGGCCGCGAGCGGTTGCTAGATCTCGGTGGTGGCGCTGGGACCAACGCCATTGCGTTTTGCCAAGTGTATCCAGAACTGTACGCGACGGTCTTTGATCTCCCTGCGACATTGAAGTTGGCGGAAAAAACGGTCAAGGACGCCGGGTTGGAATCACGAGTCGCCCTGCATCCCGGTGATTTCAATAGAGACCAACTTGGGGGACCGTACGATGTGATCTTGATGTCCGATATCTTGCACTATCAAACGTTTCAGATGAATCAGGATCTGGTCAAAAAGGGCTTCGGATCGCTGGCATCGGGTGGGCGGTTGGTGATTAAAGATCGATTTCTAGACGAAGCTGGGACCGGCCCGGCGTGGACGACCGCGTTTGCGGTCCATATCCTTGTCAACACTCAGCAGGGCAGCTGCTATCAGGCGGGCCAGGCCATGCAATGGCTCCAGGCCGCCGGGTTTGTCTCTGTTGTGGAGTTGGAGAAGACGGCAGTGGTGCAAGGCACGAAGCCATAGCGATCGTGGCGCGTCGATCATTCGCAGCGCGTGATGATAGGCGCCAAACACTCGGCGTGCGTGAGGCCAAGCGGGATCTTTTTACCAGGACGTGAAGATGGATTGGTTACGCGAGCCGGGATTCTTTGGGACCTATGCCACAGCGGGCGCAGATCTCAGCCAGTTTATGGCCACCCTGTTTACCACGCTCTTTGTCGTTGGGTGGTTCCAAGCTCGTCGGCGAAAGGCCGATGCGCACCATTGGTTGATGTTGGGCGGCATGATTGCCATGCTCAGCTTCTTTATCGCGTATTATCTGTTTCGGCAGCTGGGGGTCCTGGCGTTTGAAGGCAAGGAAGGGTTTGGTGGCTCGCAGTCGCTCTATGATTATGTCTTCATTCCCGTCCTGACGCTCCATATCATTCTCGTCATGATTGGGCTGATCATGGCGGTGTATATGATCGTGTTGGGCTTTCGCTCTCAGCAGTTCCTCGACGGAGTCCGATCCTTACGGGAATCACGGCTGCTTACGACGTGGAAGAAGATTGGCCTCATCTTTGGCGGAATTGCCGTGGTGGTACTCGGGCTGTTTTTCTCGCGTGTCGCCACAGCAGGGTTTTCGATGCGGAAGCTGGAAGTGTATATGATTTTTCTTGCCATCGTGGCGTGTGTGTTTGCGATCGAGATGACGATTCAAAGGATTTGGCCCGATGGCGCGCGGCGGCATCGGGCGCTCGGCCGA
>JANPKE010000022.1:0-1719 GCA_031425875.1 Nitrospirota bacterium | reverse complement strand
TTCCGACAGGCAGTTGAGGATCTCCAACAGCTGCTTCATGTCACACCACTGGCCATCGCCTGCGATTTCCACCCGGACTATCGCTCGACCGTCTTTGCCCGAGGGCTTAGCCAAGCCCTATCCGTGCCGCTGGTTCCCGTGCAGCACCACCATGCTCATGTGGCCTCTTGCATGGCGGAACACAAACTCGACGGCGAAGTGCTGGGCATCGCCTGGGATGGGGCCGGGTACGGAGGAGACGGTCAAGTCTGGGGCGGAGAATTCTTGATCGCGAGCTACCGGCAGTTCAGCCGGTTTGCACATCTCCGGCCCTTTCGCTTGCCGGGCGGTGAAGCGGCCATGAAGGAGCCAGGTCGATCTGCCGCAGCGGTGCTGTGGGAACTTATGGGAGAGCAGATACTGGTCCATGAACTTCCTTCTTGGAAAGTGACGGACAATCAGCGTGCACAGTTGGCAGCCTTGCTCAGATCCGGCATTGCATCACCCTGGACGACGAGCATGGGACGACTGTTCGACGCCGTGGCCTCTCTCACCGGCCTCTGTCCTCAGTCCTCGTTTGAAGGGCAGGCGGCGATGGCCGTTCAGTTTGCCGCGGAGCAAGAAGTGGAGGAAGGCGGCGTCACGGTCGAAGGATATCCGATGGATCTGGTACCTAGTCACGGTTTCGATACAAAGTGGATGATCGACTGGCGTCTCATGGTGAGTGCCATGCTGGACGACCTTCGCAGAGGTACTAATCCTGACAAGATCGCCACTCGGTTTCATGCTGGCCTTGCCGCGGCTACTGTGCATGTCGCCCAAGCGGTTGGTCTTCCTCGTGTCGTTCTGACCTGGGGCTGTTTTCAGAATCGTCTTCTCCTGTCGCTTGTCAGACAAGGGCTGGAGGAAGCGGGCTTCATTGTCTATAGCCATGCGCTGGTTCCACCCAACGACGGTGGGCTGTCGCTGGGGCAGGCGGTGGTGGCGGCGCACCAACCGGGGATGGATAGGGGAGGTAACGACTAGTATGTGTCTCGCGGTCCCAGGACAAGTTCTGAATATCGAGAACGACCAGCTTCGCACAGCAACTGTGTCGTTCGGCGGAGTCACAAAATCGATTTCGTTGGCCTTAGTGCCGGAAGCAGTGGTGGGTGACTATGTCATCGTCCATGTCGGGTTTGCGATCAGCAAGCTGGACGAGGAAGCCGCACGACGAACGTTGGAGACCTACGCCGACCTGGCGGCTTCAGGCTCGCCAGATGGGGCCAATGGTGAAGCGCCGAACATAGCGTGTTAAGCGTTGGGAATCAGTAGTGGAATCGGAGTTGCACAATTTCTAGTGCATCATATACCACGCGATACACCATGCGATGTTCATCTGTAATCCGCCGCGACCAAAACCCCGAGAGCGCATGCTTCAATGGTTCTGGTTTGCCGACGCCGCTGAAGGGTTCGCGTTGTGTGTCGCGGATGAGCTTGTTGATCCGTTCCGTCATACGCTTGTCTTGCTTTTTCCAATACAGATAGTCTTCCCATGCCTCGTCTGCGAACATCAACTTCACTTGGCTAGTTTCCGCTCAACGCCTTTGCCCGCAGTCAGTTGCGCAACCGCCGAGAGAAGTCTCTTGGCGTTGGAGGGCGTTCGTAAAAGATAGGCGGTTTCTTCAAGCGCCTTATAGTCTTCGAGCGACAGCATCACAACGGACTGTTCGCCGTTGCGAGTGATAATCAAGGCCTCGT
>JANPKE010000021.1:0-3300 GCA_031425875.1 Nitrospirota bacterium | reverse complement strand
CGCAATGAGGTAATGGGTGTTCGGATAGATCGCGATCTTGGGGAGCTTACCCAGCGATTTCCCGGTGAGTGGATCGATTTCATGAATCGCGTCCACGACATCTCCGAACAGCTCGATGCGCACCGACTTCGCCTCAGACGAGGCAGGAAAAATCTCGATCACGTCTCCCCGCGCCCGGAACGTCCCTCGATGAAAATCCGCATCATTGCGCTCATATTGAATCTCCACCAGTTTCGATAAGATCTTTTCTCGCCTCGTCTCGACGCCTTCCTCCAAATAAATCAGCATGTCATGGTAGACCTCCGGTGACCCAAGCCCATAAATACAGGACACCGAGGACACGATCAGCACGTCGTTTCGTTGTAACAGCTCAGTCGTGGCGGAGTGGCGCATCTGATCAATCGCATCGTTGATGGAGGCATCCTTCGCGATATACGTGTCACTCTGCGGAATATACGCTTCCGGTTGATAATAGTCGTAATAGCTCACGAAGTACTCGACGGCATTCTGGGGGAAAAACTGTTTGAACTCCTGATAGAGTTGACCGGCCAACGTCTTGTTGTGGACCAGCACAAGCGTCGGCTTCTGAACACGCTCGATGAGATTGGCCATCGTGAAGGTCTTGCCGGACCCCGTCACCCCGAGCAAGACGTGGTGTCTCCTCCCGGACTGCACTCCAGCCGTCAACCTGGCGATGGCTTGCGGCTGATCCCCGCAGGCTTTAAAGGGAGCCTCTAGCTTAAAGGGCGGCACGATCCCTCCGGTGAAACCATGTGAACGGACATCCGGATACACACCAATGACTCGGGACGTCCCAATCCCCAAAGTAAAAAGGGCTGCCGGAAATTCCGGCAGCCCTTATCGCAGCAGAACAAATCTGACGTTACCCGCGACCGCCTCCGAATCCTCCACGCTCACCACCACCTCCACCTGAACGGGGCTCCTGAGGACGCGCTTCGTTCACCGTTAACGTCCGGCCACCGAGGGGTGTGCCGTTCAACGCGGCAACCGCCGCTTGTGCTTCAGCATCGGACGACATTTCCACAAACCCAAACCCACGAGACTGCCCAGTGAACTTATCCGTAATAATCCGCGACGAGGCAACCACCCCATGCGCGGCAAACAGATCGCTTAGCTGTTGCTCGGTTGTTGAATACGGTAACCCACCGACATAAATCTTCGCACCCATCGGACTCCTCCTTTGACACAATGATGTTGTCTTGGACTCGAGAAAGCAACGAGGAAGGAATGGGCCGAAGGCGTCAACACAGCGGCGACTTAGCTCTGGCTTCCGATCAGATTCCCGGGCTGGCTCAATACAACATCTATTCAGGCCTTGTCACCTCCCGCGCCGATTTTGCCAGGCCTTTAGCACATCGGTCAATTCATGCTACTCCAGGCAGGTAAGAAAAGGCAAGTTCGAGGTCAAACCGGCTTGCTGGTGAGCCCACGTTAATAGGCTGGCGGCGCGGAAAACGGTCGGTGGGAGAAGAGAGGAACGGCATGAAAGCTATCGAACCACATCGTCGATGTTCCAGCAACGACTAACCCAACCTGCCCCAACCCCAACGCGTGGTCTTCAATAGACAGGACGAGCGTTCCATCTACAAACACTTCGATGAAATCCTTGCTGATAATGGTATTCCGCTGCACCCTGAGTGAATGCCACTCAACCGGTTTCAGAGTGACCGGTGCCTGACCGAGAACCGTTGCAAGTCCGTCAGAGAGCCGAACAAATCGAACGTGTCGAGAGAGAGGGTCGACGAGCGCCGTATAAAAATTCCTTGTGTCACGCACTCCCAAGACAACCCCCCCTGATCCAACGGCCCCATCCGGCGTATGAAATCGAACGCTCAGGTCAGGATATTCATACTGCATTCCCTCGGCCAACAGAAGCTGGTAACAATTCTGCGTACAGGTCGAGGAGCCAGTGACCACGTGTGGCGGAGAAGGCGCCGTCGCATGACCCTGGACGACCCACTCCGCAAGCGGTTCGTCGGTGGAACTCCCCTTGACGAAGCTGGTGGGTTGAGCGTTGGGGAGATCCTGGTCGAAGGTCCACTTATGGAAAAGCCCGCCCACCGCCTGTTTCCTGAGATTGGCAGCTTTCTCCTCGCGTGTTTCATTCTGAATTGCGTACGCCGAGAGAGCACCCAACAGCAGATTAATGCCGGCGACAAGCGCAACACAGACAATCCTGGGAGTTCGTTTCATGACGACACACGATCGAGCCGGCTCAAACACCGACAGCATCCGCACTACTTCGATCTGCCCGTGTTCTTGATTTGGAGAATCTCGCGCTGCAGCCGGTCCCGCTCGGCAAGAATCTTCTTCCTCCGTTGACCCCGATTCCAGATCCACCACCGCAGTTTCTGGCTGAAACTCACCGTCGTCGTCGGAGCGCTGCCACCGGGAGCCTCCTGAAACGAATAGCCGTCATGGCTGTCACGTTGCTCGAAAAACCGCCGGTACAAATGATCGTATAAACCTTTTCCTGATTCACCGCCTGCCATACCCACTCCATCACTAAGTGAAGCGTTCACTCTGCCCAGCTCGTTCGCGTCCCTTCAGTGACACAGCACTGAGCCCATCGTACTCACTGATGCCTGAATACTACCTGGGCTCAATGCAGCTCTGCAAGCAGCGTTGCCCACTGTGCTATGATCGGCCACACAAACGCAATGGCCTGATTATGACCAGACGCTTACCATCGAAACGTGTCTGTCCCTTCACGCATGCCCGGCACGCTTGGGTCTTGGTCTACGCAACGCTGGTCCTGCAGCCTCTGTCCGGTCTGGCTCAATCACAAAAGGCGACCCTTGAGGCTGCCATCGAATCGCTCTCCGCAGATCGAATGCTCGCAGACATCCGAACCCTCAGCGGACCAGCCTTCAATGGGAGGCAAAGCGGCACGACTGACGACCTGCGATCAGCACAGTGGGTGGCGCAAGAGTTTCTCTCGGCAGGCCTGACTCTGCCGCTTATTCGCAACCGTTCACTCACACCCTCTTTCCCCAGTGAAAAGGACGGCACCTCATCAGGCGCAATGACAGCCGTGATCCCTACTCCCCTCATGGCGCCAAATCCGGCGTTGCGAGTCGGTACCGCAGATCATCTGGCCACCAGGAATCTTGGCTCAGATTATCTCCCAATCTTTGATGCTCCATCGGCTGACATCCAGGCCCCAATCGTGTTCGTCGGATATGGCATTGTCGATGCGGCACACGGCATTGACGACTATGCCGGCGTCGACGTGAACAACAGCATCGTGCTATTTCTGCGAGGCAAGCCGGAGCATTA
>JANPKE010000020.1:0-4972 GCA_031425875.1 Nitrospirota bacterium | reverse complement strand
CGAGGACGGCGAGCAACTCGCCCTTTTCTTTCGCCGGCACGTTGAAGGTATCCAAGGCACTGACCAGGTCCTCCACGAGTGCGTTGAAGGCAGCGGTGGTGACCTTCATGCCCTTGTGCGTCGTCTTCATATCACGACCCGAGTAGGTGCAGGGGCCACCGCTCGCCGCACACACCTGTTCGACCAGGAGCTTGTTGAGCTTTTTGAGGTCAGTGGTCGCGAAAAAGCTATTAATGCGCTTGTCTGCACCTACATTGCCGATGAACTTGGTGACAACGGCTTGAATAGCACCTTGTCCGCCGAGCCGCTCATAGAGCGACGCATCTGCGGCAAAGGACGTGGCGCTGCTCAGCGTCCAGGTGGCTGCTACGGCCACGATCATACTCATCATCTTCTTACTCAATGACATATCGTCTACTCCTTTGTGTGAGAATGAATTGACTGCAAGACCTCCGTACCCCGCTCATTCATTACGGGTTCCAGGGGGTGTTTGGCATCAACTGACCTTTATAGTCCTTGGGATTCTGGTTGGCGATCACTACGGCAATCGCACCACGCAAGGCGCCCGTCAAGGAGTGGGTCACGACTGGATACGCCCCTGGGTTGTCCGCGATCAGGTCGAAGGTGGCGGCGCTCCCTGGACCGACCACATAGGTCTGGACCCCTACGAGCTTGTTGGCCGGATTGCCGCTTTCATAGACATTATCCCAGATTTCGGCGATCGGATGGAGCGAAGAGAACTCGTTCGGGCCGGCATTGACGAAATAAATGCGTACCCGTTCACCAACCTTGACTTCCAATGGCTCTCCCCCCGGGAAGAACGGATGGTACTTGAAGATCCCGCCGTTGAAGACCGTATTGTCCCACTTCCGGTCAAACATCGCCTGCACGTTGTCTGGGTTCTTCCAGAACTCGGACTGTACCAGGACGAATTCACGATCCGCTTTAGGCCACGCATTGGCGTCCTTTGGATCCACGATGATGGCACCGAACATACCACGCGCGACGTGCTGGATCATGGGGCCCGCACCGCAGTGGTAGAAAAACACGCCAGGCTTCTTCGCCACGAAGGAGTACTTGTGTGTCTCGCCTGGTCCAACCGTCTTGTGGTAGTTCTTCAAGAAGTCGAGCTCGGCCGCATGAAAGTCCATCGAATGGGGGAAGGTATTATTCTTGTCGCCGATCAGTGTGAAGTTCACCGTATCGCCTTCAGTGACCCGAACGACCGGGCCAGGCATCTGTCCGTTGAACGTCCAGGCTTTGTACTTCGTCCCGTTCCCATCAACGACGATTTCAGTTTCCATCGCCGTGAATGTGACCTCGTGGACCTTCCCGCCGACAACCGCACCCGCCGGTGCCGGCATGGTATTGCAGCCGCTGGCTCCCAAGAGAACGGCAAGCCCTAATGTAGCTGTGAGCACACGAAACCTCTGCATAGTTGCCTCCCTTATGACTGTATTTTATGGAAAGAAAACGCGGCCCGCGACAAGCGTGGCGAATTGATCCCCCTCCCACCCTTTATCGACAAACGTCCAGTGGACTATCTACCAAATTTAGAAGAAAAAATACAAAGAAAAATTTTCGGTGGTGCATTCAATTGAGTCCAAAATGGCCCTGCCTCGCCAAGACTGAGACCCCTAGGATTTTTTAATGGAGCACAATACATGCCGCGCGTGTGGTTCTTGAGTTAAGTAGCTATAATTTCTATGCAAATTTAACAATCTATCAGGTTGTTGGTAGAGATTGAAAGGTTCTGTTGGGAAGAAGTCGATTTTGTGGATCAATTGGTCAGGGTAGGATGAAGAATCTAATAAGATGCATCCTGTATCTCATTCGATTCACCCAACGCGCTCTCCAAATGATGGGACAACAACTCCTGTGTCAGCGTGAACGCGAGAAATGGTCAGGAGGGCTTCAGGTTGCGTAGGGCGATGCCGACGTTCCTGAGAAGCCCTTGGTGTTTTGCGCGCCGAATCGGGCTTTGGTGAAATACTGTAGCGAAGGTCTGCTCATCTAGCTGAGACAGTTCGTTGAGGTGAGGTGAGAGGCTCCAGCGTGAAGGTTGAAAAGCATTTTCCTGAGTCGGTTCGGCTCGGAGATTAAAGGGGCACACGTCAAGGCAATCGTCGCAACCGAAGATCTTGTTTCCCATGCCACCTTGTAGCTCAGGAGAAATTGCGGTCTGATCACCGCGCAGTTCGATGGTGAGGTATGAAATACAACGAGTGGCATCGACGACATAGGGCTCGGTGATAGCCCTCGTCGGGCAAGCCTGAATGCAGAGTGTGCAGCTGCCACAGAGGTCAGTCGACGGCTCATCAGCTTTTAGCTCCAACGTGGTCAAAATTTCTCCCAGCAGCAGCCACGAGCCATGCTCGGCTGAAACGAGATTGGAATGTTTCCCGATCCAACCTAGGCCCGCCTGCTCCGCCCAGGCTTTCTCCATGATTGGGCCGGTGTCCGAGTACGAACGGGTGTGAGCGTCTGGCGCCATCGTATGAATTACCTGTTCCAGTTGCTTGAGCCTGGAATCAAAAAGCTTGTGGTAGTCCTTCCCCCAGGCATATCTCGCGATGCGGCCATACCCAGGTTGTTCGTTGGCGCGATGGTCGGTGAGGTAGTTGATCCCCAAGGAGATGATTGACCGGCAGCCGGGAAGCACCTGACAAGGGTTGGCGCGTTTATCCGGAACCCGCTCCATCCAGGCCATGGTGCCGTGATAGCCTCGCCGGAGCCATTCGGTGAGACGCTCAAAGAGGCGTTGAGGTACCGCGGCTTCGGAATTGAAGGGGGGGCTGTTTTCCCGGTCGCCTGCAGCTGACCGTGTATGGTCACTGGACACGTGTGTAATCCCAACCGCATCGAATCCCAGCGCACGGGCTTCTTGTTTAATGGCGGCCGTGATGAACATGGGATATCTGGGAACTTAGTGTTGGGTCGAGCAATCAAAGCGAACACTGAAGTGGGCCGAACATCTGATCGATTGGCATCGGTCGCAGACGCCAACAATGTTCGCCTTCCAATCGGTCCGTGCTTCATCAAACCGGCACTGCAGGCGACCGCCTTTCGAGATCGTGGTCCAGGGGTGCTTGGTTCCGGGAATGGAGGCGACCAGGCAGCCTTGTGGGAACGGAACGTGGCAGAAACGTCCGGTGTCACCTTTTTCCATCGTGAAGCTACAGGACAGTTCCGTTGTGGCTCCTGAGTCTTCCTGGTCCTGTGCGCCGGTGTTGGAGGACATCGCGAGTCCTGGCGCCAGAAGTGCGATGAACATGGCAAACTTGCACCAGTGTGAGATCATCGTTGTGGAATCGTAGCACAGTCCTTTGTCTTGCAGCCATGGAGAGGGCCACGTAGAATCCTCCCCTTGGCCCACATCATTCATGAACGCGTCTACTGCAACCGCCGATACGCCGCTGCGACCAGCTTGGCCGCGAGCTTCGTGCGGCCAGCGGACAGGCTCGCCCCTCGTGACCTCGACATACTGTTTCAAGTATGCCTCGATCTCTCAGGGCTCCGCGTGCCCGTCTCGCCTGGCGTCTTGGCGGTTTCGTCACGAACCGTCATGAATAATGTGGGCTCGCTTCTATTCAAACCAATGGAGGCTCTATGCTCGCGACGCGGATCACTCAGAAAGAGGGCACATTCTACTTCATTGCTTACAAAGCCAGTGAGCTATTGAAAAAGGTCCGATTCACCAGCCGATATTACTTCGAGGGGGAAGAGATCGCACAGGCCAAGATTTCTGAACATGACGACGTGGCGCAATTTATTGCGGGCATTGAGCGGAGCGAGAAGGGATTCCAACGGGTTTTGAATCGGCAGAAAATCAAGCAGATCGTCAATTTTTATGAGACCGTCGTAGCCCAACCGATGATTCCGGGCACCGTCTTGCTCTTTACCGACGAAACCCTTCGCTTTCAAAAGACCGATGGCTCGGATTCAATCGGCTACCTGAGTGAGCCCAAGGGCAAGTATCTGGTGATCGACGGGCAACACCGACTGGCCGGACTTCACTTCTTCCACGAGAAACATCCCGATCAGAGCGCTCAGGTAGAAGTGCCCTGTTTGTTGTTCGACGGACGCAGCGCCGATTTTGCGACCGAGATGTTTGTCATCATCAATTCGACTCACACGCGGATCAACCGATCGCATCTGGTCGATCTCTATGAGAAAGTCTCATGGGAAAGCCCTGAAAAGAAATTCGCGGCCAAGGTCGTGAATCTCCTCTATGGCGAACCGGACTCGCCGCTGCAGTACAAGATCAATCGCCTTGGGGGGCGGAGCAAACAGGAAAAATGGATTCTGCAGTCTGAGGTGTTCAACGAACTGCTGAAAGTCGTGACGGTCCATAAGCGCTGGATGGAGTCACACTTGGGGATGAAGCCTGATCGCTGCTATGCCCTGGTGCGCGACTATCTGAAGGGAGTGAAGGACGTGATGGGCGAGGTGTGGGGACAGAATGATCGGTATATGTTTACTCGTGATGTGACGCTCAAGGCGCTGATTCGCGTATTGGACGACCTGATCTTGGATCGCAAACTCATCAATGACTGGGACGAACAGCGATCGCACAAACCGTTTACTGAGATCGTCAAGCCCTGGGCCCCTCTGACGAAGGAGTTCCGTGCGGACGGCTTCTACGAACGGTTTCCTGCCAAAGGACAGCTTGAGCGGGTACGGAAGATTCACCAGCGGCTACTAGATGCGATTGTTGGATAAACGACTCACATCTTCACAAGGCCTCGTCCTGTTGTTGGCCCTCCATATGCTTCTGTCCGTTCCCCTATGGGAGGCGGATGCTCTGGCGGTAGCTGATACAAATGAGTTAGAGGTGAAGACGGAACCTGGTGGTGGAATCCGTGCGACGGCACATCCGATTTTTCCGGCTAAGCCGGAAGTGATACAAGCCTTGCTGGCGGATTACTCCCATTGGCCGGATCTCTTTGAAGTTCGGATGCGGGTGGCCGAG
>JANPKE010000019.1:0-3333 GCA_031425875.1 Nitrospirota bacterium | reverse complement strand
TCCTCTTCGATGGCTCGATTCCGCCGCACAGTAGGCGATTTATCTCCACTGCATCTCTGCCGTTTTCGTTCAGAACATTGATGGCATCTGTCGATGTCATCATGACAAAACCGGGCTACGGAACCTTGGTTGAAGCGGTCGCATTACAAACGCCTATGGTGTATGTACGGCGGTACAACTTCGCCGACGAACAGCCGTTGGTAGAGTATCTGCATCGGTATGGACGAGGCATAGAACTCTCTATGAGCGACTTCTCACAGGGCCAGTGGTTGTCAGCGCTCAACAAGGCTCTTGACCTCCCTTCAACAATCGCACCTCCTCACTTGACCGGGGCGAGCAAAGCAGCCGCAGAGTTGGCAAAGTTCCTCTAGATCAGCACATCCTTGGTCACTGTGCCACCATGATCTTCTGCTCCATTTCTGCCTGCACCTGCATCATACCTTCTTGTTCGTCTCAAATTAGAAGCTGACGCCCCTCGATATGCCCTCGCATAGATCGACGCCAGCGTCGCTACACAACCGACATAATCCTTTCTCCAATAGATTTCGTGTTTTGAGCAGCCAAACCCTGCGCATCGTTTTGCGCGATTTCTTCGTAGAGCAAATCGAGGGTGCTATAGTGTGGACCGGTTAATGGATCATCACTTCGATCTCCTTAAGCCACGCTCTATGGACACAGCTTCTCAGTTCGCCGCCTCGACTATTGATCCGAAACTCGTGGCCCGAGTCGCCAAAGGCGAGCACCCTGCCCTGAGCCAACTCTACGATCAATCCAGTACCGTCTTATTCAGTCTGGCATTGCGCATCCTCAGCAACCGCGAAGAAGCCGCGGACGTCCTCCAGGAAATCTACCTTGACGTCTCGAGAAAGGTCGTTCGCTATGATGTCGGTCGAGGCGCCCCCATTGCCTGGCTCATTACACTGACACGCAGCCGGGCTATCGACCGATTGCGGACACGCGGCCCTCGTACTCCCCGCCAAATCAGCCCGTCCATCGACGATGCCCGGACGAGACAATTCGACGACCGCAATAGCGATCCGTTTGATTCGCAGACCGACCAAGCGTTACGACACCTGATCAGAGAGGCATGGGCGACCTTGCCGCAGAGACAACAACAAGCAGTTGAGTTGGCCTACTATGAGGGCCTACCCGATACAGAGATCGCGGCACGGCTCAATCAGCAGGTGGAGGAGGTGAAGACCTCCATCGTGCTCGGCATGGCGCACCTACGCGAGACATTGCACTCATATTGGGCACAGGATGAAGCGGTATGACACATGACCAGTTAGAAGCCGCTGTCCCCATATACGCCGCCGGAGCGCTCGAGCGGGTTGAGCGACGGGCTTTGGAGACCCATCTGCTTTCAGGATGCAGCTCCTGTCACGCGACGCTGAAAGAGTATCAGTTGGTGGCGATGACGTTACCATTCGGACTCACCATCACGCCTCCTCCTCGAGCCTTAAAAGGCAAGATTCTGTCGTCCCCTGTGTCGCCCCCCGCCACTGAGGCAGAAACCCAATCATCCTCTCAACCAAGCCTTCAGCCTGGTGAATGGATGAATCATCTCTTCCCTCCGTCATCCCCACCGGCCACATCATTCGGGTGGGCCTTGGGAACGGTCATCTTGGTGGTTCTGATCATCCTGGTGTTTTTTGGATGGAACTCCTCCACCCAAGACATGGAGAAGTTGGCTCAGCTGCAGTTGAAAGCGGAGGAAACGGGTTCTCAGCTGGCGGCGCTCCAACAACAGCTCAGTGAACGCGAGAACACACTCGCCCAAACCCGAGAAGAACTGCAGCGCCGCATGACTGAACTGGCAGAGGCTAGAGATCAGCTGATTCAGCGAGAGGCTGAGCTAGAAGAGCTGAAAGTTCAGCTGGTTCAGGAAAGCGGGCGATCAACACGAATCCCCTAGGTCGTGCCATCGACCCATCTTCTTCCTTCGCCTCCAGACGCCAGCCCGCGCTTATCCTGCCTCCCCTCTTCTGTCCCTCTCTCCAGCTCCTATGCTAGCATGCACTGTGACCATCAAGGACTCCACGACGTCCCGCTCGATGCAGCCAGAACCACACGATTTCCACTTCATGGAGCAGGCGCTCCAACAGGCAGCTCTAGCCCCTCACGTAGGAGAAGTCCCAATCGGTGCAGTCCTGGTGCACAACCACGAAGTGATCGCGGCTGGTCACAACTTCCGAGAGATTTCACAGGATCCCACGGCTCACGCGGAGATGGTCGTGATCCGCCAAGCGGCCGAACAGCTCCGAACGTGGAGACTCACTGAAACGACACTCTATGTCACGCTGGAGCCCTGCCCCATGTGTGCCGGAGCAATCGTGCAATCTCGCATTGCGCGGCTTGTGTTTGGAGCCTGGGATCCCAAAGCCGGTGCGTGCGGATCGATCTTTGATATTCCAGCCGAGCGCCGGCTCAATCACCGAGTCCAAGTAGTCGGAGGTCTGCTCGAACAAGAGAGCCGTGAGCTCCTCCAAACGTTCTTTCGAGCCAAACGCGGTGCTCTTTCGGAAAGCAGCAGTTCCCCGAAGCCAGCCTCCTAGCAACCACATATTTCTCTTCGGCCACTGCGTCGTTGACACAGAAGTTTACACATGGTACGTTGCACCTATCGGCTTAGTCAGCTCGGATACTTTCCTGGTTTCTTTCACTCACTCCGTCAATATTCACTCCGCTTTTGATCGAAATCGAATCAAGGAGTCTTTCTGCGAGTCTTTCTGATCCACGTCCGCGATCCACAATTCTACGCCCTGCCGGCTAAAACACGTGCTGCCAACGGCAATGTTCGCGTGATGGGATTCCCTCCCATCGGCATCATGTCGCTGTCGTCCGTTATCAAACAGGCGGGGCATGAATGCGTGATGTTCGATCAGGCCAATCCCGATACCCCGAACCAGGTCATCATCGATCGGATCAATCAAGAACAACCAGCGCTCGTCGGCCTCAGTTTTCTGAGTACCACTAGCTATCCCTATGCCAAGATGTTGGCGCGTGAAATCCGCGCGACGAATCAGAAAGTAAAGCTCGCGTTCGGCGGCGTCTTCGCCAGCCTGAATGCCCCCTTGGTGAAACTGCAATGCCCTGAAGTCGATTTCGTGTGCCGCGGCGACGGCGAGCAGTTGCTACTCGATTTGCTGGCGAACTTTGACAACCCACAAGATGTCGCAAGTCTGACATGGATGAGGGATGGGAAAGTCGTCCAGAATCCCAATCGTGCCATGGAGCGGCAGCTCGATCAGTGGCCCTTCCCGGATCGCGAGAGCCTGAAACTCGACTATGTCGAGTCCATGCCGTTGGACGTGCCGGTCGTGCTCTCGATGG
>JANPKE010000018.1:0-6848 GCA_031425875.1 Nitrospirota bacterium | reverse complement strand
TAAGCCAGTCGTTGAATCCATTATAACCTCGATCCAAGATACGAAATAGCGCTCCTCCTGAAGCAGCTCACGTCCTGGTGAACTGACGAGACGATAAGGAAGAGTATAAGTTCCAAGCGCTCCCATTGAGCCAGTTCTCTTAAAGGAACCAACGGATATTCTGCAGCCGTACTGCGTGGACCGGTGATTCAGATGTGCTGAATTATCTTCTTCCGTGAAGATGAACTCTTCAGGTTGGAAGCCCTTACTCTGAAGGGCCGTAAATAGCTGGTTCCTTTGTGTAGTCAATAGGACGTGTCTTTCAGGCACAGGCATGATCAGTCACGAAGCTCCCTGGTGGATACGTGGGAGCTGTACCATAAGGACCGAATACACGCAAGCGGCAGGGCTATTTCGTAGGGCGCATAGTTGACATTGTGAACGACGCTGCTAGAATGGCCAACCCTTTCTTAGGGTTCCTCCTTAATAGCTGCATTTCCAGACTGGTCGATTTCCGGACACCTACTTGCACGTCGAACACTTCAAATCTGTATCTGCGTCCATTCTCTTTCCTCCTGTTGTCTGGGCTATTCCCCCGATATCGTTGTTGCTTCGAAACGCCCACTTGCCTACAAACAAATCCCTGGGTAGAGTTTCTCTGAGCATTAACCTTTAGTAACGGAGGTTATCATGGGCAACCGATGGTTTATTTTTATGGTCACGGCGGCTTCGTTGGGTTCTGGCTTCGAGTCTCACGCTCCTGATCTGCCGACAGAGACACGATCTCTTCTCAGCGGAGCTGGAGTTGCGCACAGTGGAGCATTGGGACGCCATGACCACGGTCCTGAAGGTGAGTCATCGGCAAGGCACACGGTTCGAGGCGTGGTGCAAGTGCAAACAACCTCTTCGTGAACGGAGGTGTAGAGACTCCTCAGAACGGTGAGAGGTTCATGAAACGCTGAGGAAGGAACAATGAAATGGGGCCTGGCATGCGTATTGACTTGGTTGGAGCCAGAGACTGGGTTGAAGTGGTCGTGATTACCTCACCGCGTAGCAGTCAGCTCCAACCAAGACCAACTTCATCTGATCCAGCTCATCCCACTGCGATTCCGGTTCGGATCGCTCCTTCGCACGTCTCGCACATTCAGTGGACGGTCACTGGTTTGACTTCCTGGACAGGAAGGCTCAGCATGACTCATTCCATGTAGACAAAGAGGTGTTCTGTGACTCCTTGCTAGATCTCGTTAACGCCATTATAAGACCCTGCTCCAGAATAACCCCACGCCCTCCTGGTTCCCATCACCACGAGGGCGTTCTTCTGTCTACAACCTTTCCCTGCATCGACGGCAAGCCCCATCTTTTTACCTGTCTTGGAAGGAGACCATGATGAAACACTTAGCCACACTCACAGCCGGACTGATTCTTGGATCACCAGCCCTTGCGCTGGCAGCAGAACACAGTGCCGGCTATCGTGGAATTGGATTGATCTACTTCACCTTCATCGGTGGCATCCTCATCTACGGGGTAAATGATTCCTTCGGGAAAAAGGCCATGTATGTGGCAACCCCGTTTATTCTCGGCTGGTGCTATTGGATGCTGCCGCCGACCTAAGCCGCGTGGACCACGGCTCACTGAAGCGCCACGGCCTGACGGTCGTGGCGCCTGTTGTACCATCCGCCTCGGTTCCTCGCTCCACTCCCATCCTTCCGGCTTGCATCCTAGCAAGCCACATTGACACTAGTTCAAGAGTTTATGACAATGCCACAGGGCAGACACTTCGCGGCAGGTTCCTTAGGCAGGAAAATCCATACAGATGAGGCAAATCCGAAGATTCAGGATGACCGCCTTGGCCGAAGGCAGTTCTTTTCTCCTATTGCTGTTCGTGGCGATGCCGATGAAGTACTTGATGGGAATGCCGAGAATGGTGACTGTCGTGGGAGCGATTCACGGGACCTTGTTCCTGGCTTATGTCGCCCAGTTGGCCAAGTTACGGACGACACTTCAATGGGACAACAAATTTTCCTTCTATGCCTTTCTGGCCTCGCTTCTCCCCTTTGGCCCATTCATCTTCGATAAACATCTGCGCGAGAAAGAAGCGGCCACGGAAAAGCCTTATCGTTTGCCGTCGTAGCCCCGCTCTTTCCACCGCTCCAGCAGTTGAATACGTTTCTTGAGCTGCTCGACTGTCGCCTGATCGACGCGGCTGCCGGTGCGTGCGATGAGTTCCGCGTTGAGCCTTCGATGATCGATCCCACTCGTTCGCGCAAGACTGGTGACCAACAACCGGTGGAGATCCCGCAGATCTTCCTTCTGTTGGTGGAGAGATACGGCTGGTTCAGCAACAGTAGCCGCATCGCCCTCCCCTTTCGCCTCGTCTTCACCGATCAGGCTATCCATTCTGGCGACGGCCATCAGCGGCATATATTCGTTCGTCGAAACCGTCACACGGCCGAAGAGGTCTCGTTGCCCGGCCGGCATGATGTCTTCCAAGACATGATCACGCTCCGCCTTAATCTGCTTCGCATAGTGCACCAAGACCGGATCTTTGGGCAGATACAGCCAGGCCCGCTGCGGTTTGGGCAGGCCCTCCTGCATCCGCACGAACCGGCCAACCACCTGCCGGAAATACATTTCCGTGATCACGTTCGTCCCATAGACGCCGACACGGAGTCGAGGGATATCTACGCCTTCGCTCACCATGTTGACGGCCACTAGCCACTGCTGCTTTTTGTGGTTAGCGAATTCCTCAATGGTGCGCGAGGCAGCAGGATCGTCCGAGACGGCTACTTCAGCCTTTGTCCCAGTGATATGGGCGACCAGGTCGGCCACCCAGCGCGCATGGTCCTGATCCATGCAGACGATCAATCCGCCGGCATCCGGTTGCTCCTCCTTCCGAAGACGTGTCAGTTGCGCATGGGCGTCGGTGATCACTGGCCCAAGCCACGTGTCTTGCAGAAGCGCCGTCTTCAACCGTTCCCGCTGGCGGTTGAACTTCAGCCCGTCTTCAAACGTTGCATGATGCTCGCGGCCTTCCGACAGCCAACTCAGCTCGCCTTCGTAGCTCGGAAAGACAATGGGCCGACAGACGTTATCCCGAATCGCGTCGGTGTATCCATACGCGAAATCCGCCCGGCTTTCTCCTTGTTCATATCGAATAAACGGGATTGGATTGTTGTCCGAGCGAAACGGCGTACCGGACAGAATCAGTCGGAACACCGCCGGCTCGAACGCCGAGCGCAGCGCCTTCCCCCAGTTCTTGCCATCGCCGGCGTGGTGCAACTCGTCAAAGATGAGCAGCGTCTTCTTGCTCTGACAGACTCGCTGGAAGATCTCCGGGGCCAGACAGACTTGCTGATAGGTCACCACCGCGCCGTGATAGTCCGGCGCTTCCGCAGCCTGCTCGTTGGTGAGGGCCGGATCAAGCTGCAACCCGATCTTCCCCGCAGCATCCGACCATTGTGTGCGGAGGTGATTCGTCGGACAGACGACCAGCACCCGGACCGCGGCCTGTTTCGCCAGATATTCGTGCACCACGCGCAAGGCAAAACGCGTCTTGCCAGCGGCAGGAGTCGCCATCGCCAGAAAATCTTTGGTCTGATGGGCACTGACCGCCGAGAGCGCACGGCCCTGCCAATCGCGAAGCGCCGCAGTCCAGGCAGGTAAGGTCTTCATAGCCAATTCATGCAAGCGGACTGTGGTGGCTCAATGATGGCACAGATAGGAGGCAGGCTAGTCCAGCCAGTCTTTTTCCTTGAGCTTCCTCGGCAGATACTTCTTCGTCAGGTATTGAAAATCCTTGTTGGCCAGCGCGTCGAGTTCGTACTTCAGCCCACTCGCGAGCATGCGCTTGATCTCCACCTGCCACGCTGGCTTTTGGAACCACTGGTAGTTCAACAATTCCTTGGCACGTGCGATATCCTTCTCATTCAGTTTGATTCCGACATTGCGCGGCAGTTCGTAGCGCTCCGGATCGGCACTCGACAGGCCCACGAACTTGGCTTTGGGAATAGCCATCCGTTGGCTCTCGAAGGCCAAATTGATCGAGCCCTGTTTGACGACGGAATAGATGTAGTACCCCCAGGGATCGTTATCGACCAGCACATAGACCGGCAGCCGATGTTCCTCGTGCAGCCGACAGGCTAACCGCCGCACACCCCGAGGGGGCTGACCGTTTCCAGTCAGGAGAATACAGTTATAGCGTCGCCAGAACTTGTCCTCCGAGAGCCGGTTCCACTGAGTTCCCTTTTCGACAAGCAGCACGAAATCTGCCGTACATCGCCGGATCTCCAAATACTCCGGTTCAACAATCGATGGGACCGAGTACCCGCCTTTCCCCAGCTTCGAACAATCGACACGATCGCCGTCATCGCCGAAGACCACCGGCCCCACGATACTGCCTCTGTTTTCTGCACTGACATGGAGCTCTTCTCGAAGCGTCGCGAGGGACACCTCTAGATCTTCAATGACCGGATCGGATTCGTCCTGCGCATCGAAGGTATTCTCGTGAGAATCTTTGATCGTGTGTTTGGTGCGGTAGTAAATTTCTCGAAGCGAGGTGGTGAGATCAGCCCGCTGCAACTCGGAGAGGGCATCGGCGACCAGCACCGTCTGCATGAACCTCTTTGCCATACCGACGTTAAAAAACGACCGTTCCTGCTTTTTGCTTCCCATCTCGATGAGGCCCTTCTTTTCATTGAAGAACACGTTCGAGAGGGCACGGATGGGGATTTGAAGCGTCGGATCTTTCGAACGATCGGCTGCTTGGATCACAATGTCCGCCAAGCTGATCAGTTTTTTCTCGACCACGGTGGTTTTCTTTGTCTTGGTCGCCATGATGTCCTATTTCGGTTTGCGCGGGCCCGCGCTCTTCATCGGCTTGAGAGACTTTCCACCTGACTTCTTCTTGACCATGGGCTGTCTGGCAACGAGCGCGATCTGATCCGATTTCCCGGTGGTCTTCTTCGGCGACGTTTTCGCGCCCGTCCCCTTGGCAGACTTTCCTTTCGGGACCGGCTCGTCAACAGACCGTGTAGTATCAAGCAGGTCCGACTCTGCCGTGGGCGCCGCTGTTGCTTGATCCGCCTCAACCTGAGTGGCTAATTCGGTCTCGCCTTCGACTCCCTCCGCCGTGACGATAATCGAATGCGGCAACCCTTCAGGACCGGTGCTGGTCTTTCCCAGCGCCTGATCGGTTTTCTGACCACCCGTCCGCGACGCGGCAATCTTCTGGAGCTGTGCCTTCAACTTTTCCTTCGGCAGCGTGCCTCCCTTGAGCCGATTACACGCGTCGACGACCTCCTCGATATACAGCTCGAAAATGTTCCGTCGCCGAAATTCGCTGGCCGCCCGTTCACGCCGACGAATAAAGAGTCCTAACCGCCTGCCGCACTCACGCAGGGCCAGAGTGATTTCCTTTTGGATTTCGTCGTAATCAGCAATCGCTTCCTTGGACTCACTGGTAAACGGCACCCAGACCGACGCCATATGCACGAAGATCACCATCGGCCCGCCGGGTAGCGCCCCACGCGACTGCGTCAAGCCATAGTTTTTCCAACTTGTGCTCAGGACGGCCTTGAACATCGAACAGGCCGATTGCTGGTACAGCAGCGGCACCCGATTCGCATAGCGGATCACGCGGGCGAGCTCCGAGTCTTCCTCTTCATGCTCGCCTTCGGCCTTCGGCCTCGCCGGTTGCTGCGGCCTGGTTTGGTCTTGTGGCCTATTCCCATACGCGAGGCCGGCTTCAATGATGAACGGATTGCCACGGTAGACGGCTGGCGGCCGACTGACGGCCGTGTAAAACTCACCTTTGATCTGCTTATAGAGCCCGGAAAGAATCGCTTTCTCGCCGATCGGTGAAATGCAATTGGTTGGCGGCGCCATGATCTTGGTTTCTTGTAACGTCGTATACAGCGTCTCCGCTACCGGCCCCTTCAACTCACGGGGCTTGGCATCGGGCGACACCCTTGCCACCTTGCAAATCTCGTCAGCCATCTGAGGAGACACCCGACAAAAATCGGTCGCTAGGAGACCAGAAACCGAGTGGCTTTTGGTGTCCTGCAACATCTTGAGCAACATGCCGAACTCGATGCCGTACGGATGAGGCTTGATCTCACGCGGCTGCGGTGGCAGCTCGTGATACGTGCGCGGATATTCCTTCGTTTCCTTTTCGGGCGTGTGATAGATCAGCCTGACATGCGGATTGGCGATCGAGGTCTGCTCCAGCCATTCATCGACCGATGCGCGGCCCTTCTGATACTTGCCTTCGACTTCCAGCGTAACCTGCGTGCCTCGTGGTTGTTCCCAGTCGATCTGTTTATTCTCGTGAACCAACGGCTCGTTCTTCTTCGTATCGATCTGGACTTCGAAAAAATGCGCAGCGGCCTTTGGACCGATCCGGGAAATAATCTTGACCGGTTTGCCGGTCGTCAGTTGTCCGTACATCCCGGCGGCGGAAATACCGATGCCCTGTTGCCCACGGCTCATTCGCAAGCGATGGAATTTTGACCCGTAGAGAAGCTTCGCGAAGATCCGAGGAATCTGCTGGCGAACGATGCCGGGGCCATTGTCCGTCACCGTGACACGAAATCGACTCGCCTGGCTGGGCGCCACCGGCTCCCCGTTCGACACCACCTCCAGCTTGACCGTGACATCCGGAAGAATCCCCGCCTCTTCACAGGCATCGAGTGCGTTATCGACCGCTTCCTTGACGCAGGTCAAGAGCGCCTTGCGCGGATTGTCGAAGCCGAGCAAGTGCCGGTTCTTCGTGAAAAACTCCGAGACGGAAATTTCCCGCTGACGCGCCCCCATCTCAACCGCAGTGACTCGTTCCACCGACTTGGCGGCAGCTTTCGTCTTTGCGGCTGGTT
>JANPKE010000017.1:0-3603 GCA_031425875.1 Nitrospirota bacterium | reverse complement strand
CAGCCTGCCGGCTTCACGATAATAGGTCAGCGGCACGATACAGGACTCGCAACGAGGGACCCAGCCACAGTCTCGACACACCAAGGTCCCGGCGTACCCTTTCCTGTTAAGAAAGAGCAGGATCTTGACACGGTTCTGTAGGGCGTCGTGCATGGCCCGGATGAGAGTGTGGCTAAGGAGGGTTCTTGCGGACTCGTTGCGGAGGTCAACGAGCTCAATCGTAGGTTGAAGAGCCGCTTCTTGTGGCACGTAATGGATCTCAGCTTCGGTGTCGAACCTCGATTCAAGGGATGGATGAGCGGATGCCAGTACAACGAGCGCTCGCTCGCTCTCCGCTCTCAAGCTAGCCACCTCTCTGGCATGATAGCGAGGCTCCTGAGGCTCTTTCAGGGCAGGGTCCTCTTCTCCCTCCACCCAGATGAGCCCGATCGATTGAAGCGGCGAAAATATGGCCGATCGGGTTCCTACGACTACCGAGGGAGTCTGCCCCTGGTTCTGTGGCCATCGAGCGGACTGTGAAGATGGGTGTGCGAGGGTAATCTGAAGGCCAGTGAGTCTTGAGAGCTGTTGTTTCAACCAGGATGCTCTCGCGATCTCGCCGGTCAGAACTAAAGTGGATCGCTTCATTGAGTGGCCTTGCTGAATGGCGTCGGCAAGCCGGCTGAGTCGGTGTTCCCCTGGGGCGTGGAGCACGAGCTTTTTCATGTGATTGCTTTGGAGGCAGTGAGCGATATGCGCTTTCCATGAGGAGTTGATCTTCGGAGGCGTGTCAGTGGGCAGAATGCCATCCTCTGGCACTCGAAGATTAGACTCGCCTGCGGTGGGTGTCCTACGTGGCTTTTGGGACTCAACGTTGGCGTTGTTCGAAGATATGAGTGTGATCCAGGACTTGTTGATGAGGGCGTCGATCCCCCGCAGGGTGTTTCCCTGTCGAGTTGCTTGAAGTGTGGAGGCCAGAATCCCTAGAGTTCGTCGGGCAATTCGGTCCAGAATCGGCCTCAGATCGTCTGGACAAAGGCCGGCTTCCAGTGCCGCGCTACCCTGTGGAGTGGCGACGTATCGTGCAGGGGAGGTTTTTCGCGTTGCTATCGACGGCAATATGAGCCGAAGACACTGGCCCCAGGGTGCAACGTAACAGTCTGCGATCTTGCGAGAAAGTTCGAACAGCGCCGGAGACAGTGTAGTAGTTGGCCCGTCGTGAGCGAGAGAGCGGATCTCTCTAAGGGAAGTTGATTTTATCTCAGTCGCAAGGTGGTTACTCAGCGAGATGACGACCCCTTCCAGCACCATACGTCCAAACGGGACGAGGACGCGGTGCCCTATTGCTAGGGTCTGAGCTAAGGTGGGAGGGACAAGATAGGTGAAGGCCTTTGCAATATGGCGGGGGACAATAACGTCTGCATAGAGTGCCTGCATTTGACGCGGAACGGTCGAGAGCCCATCGGAAGCCATGTCGCATTCTAGCAGTCTGGAAATGTGAAGGACACCGGCGTTCTCGGCGAGGAAGGTGTTTGACAAGACCCTTGGGGGGCGAATCCGATACCGACGTATCCCCGTCTCGCTCCGATGCTATTCAGTCTGGGTTCCGGCGGTGGGCTGCTGAGAAGGACTATCTTTCTTGTTTGTGTCGGGCGATGTTGAGCCACTCTCATCAGGGTTATTGGCAGGATTTGACCTATCCTTGGAGGGAGTCTCTGGAGAGTCGCCCGTAGCCATGGTCCCTCGACCAGGGAAATCAGTCATGACGGAAGTAGTAGCGGGAAGCGGCTGGTCGTTGTCGTCACGAGCACTCACAGTGGAAAGCCTTCCTTCCGGCTTTTGCACTTGAGTCTCGACCTCTGGTTTAGGTGCCGGAGTCTCCATGTCCGGAGTATACAGAAGAATTTCTACACGGCGATTCTTCGTGCGGCCGTCTTCCACCGTATTCGTAGCAGTTGGTTTGGTGTCACCCAAACCCACCGCACTGATCCGTTTCGGTTCAACACCGCCCTTTTCAATAAGATACCGGAGGACTCCGTGCGCGCGCACTTTGGACAATTCAAAATTGCTTGGATACCGCGACTTGAGCGAAGGGCCGATCTCCATGTTATCTGCATGGCCCTCGATTCGGATCATCCTCATGTCGCTGCTGGTGTGCAGGTACTCAATCAACTGATCGAGCACTTTGTAATTGTCAGGCTTAATAGCCGCATCCCCTGAGTCGTAGTGCAGGAACTTCGCGAGGTCCCCAAGGTTGAGTCGGCTTTGTCCTGATGCATCCTGTATTTTCAGCTTGCTGGCTACCAGATTGGCGGGAATCGTTTGACTGGCCTGAGTTGTGGGCGATTCCGTGATTGCGCCTACAGGCTGAGGAAGAGGTGTAGCGTACCTAACGAGCTTGAATCGGTCGCCTTTGAAGACGCGGGTATCGGCTTTAAGGATAATGGCAGTTGCCGTGTGGGATTCCACCGACAGGACCCTGAGCTGGCCGATCTTTCGTGGAGGAAGTCCGGCACTGTGACGGTGAATCTCGAGGAGATCGCTCGTCTTTAGTCCGTCCTCTCTCCCTCGATCCACATACACAACATTTGATTGTGAAACGAGGGTCATTGTCCGGTCGGCCTGGAGTTCAACGATCATACCCTCCAGGTCGGAGATGTTGGAGGCAGGGCTTGCCTCGGTGTCTGGCGCCGGCGCCACAAAACGCATGACGGGGTCCCCGGGGGAAATTGGTCCATAGCTGTGCACGGCCTCTACGGTCGTGAGAGCGTGGTCGGCTGCGGTCACCTTCACGATCGCCGAACGATTCACAACAAATCCGAGATATTCCTTAGTCACTGGGTGAAACACTTTCCGAACACGCCGGTAGACGGTGAAAAGATCGCCAACTGCTACCTCAGTGGGGTGATTGAGCTTGAGATAGAGAGAATCGCGCTTGCCAAGCAGCATGCGATTGCCCGTCGACTGATTATCACCAGTTATCAAGTTTACGGTTCCGTCGATCGGGGATGTTTTCTGGATAGCACCATGAGAAAAGGCGCGCGCGGCATCTGAAAACCGAACGGAATCAATCTCTGGTGCCTGTGCCCACGCTTCATCAAGCGAGACGCCGATTCCTGAACACAGGACCAAGACAAGAGGGGCGAAGGTTTTCATAGGTGGATTCCTTTTGAGGCTAGTGTTGCTTTGAAAACCATAGCAAAAGACGCTGTATTGTCAAGAATTTGAGCTGGATTGGTAGGAGTTTGACGAGCCGTTGTTTCTAGTGGTAGCGTGAGACCTTGTCATTCTTTATCTGACCGGGGCATGGTGGCCGACCGATGAATGGTAGCGAAAAAGAGGGTCAGCGTCTTTCCAGGGGTCTCGGCCAGAAGGAGCGAATCAATACACAAATCCATCGGCGACGAACGGTCAAAGCGTTTTCTCCTCTGGAATCTGAATGGGAAATTTCACAGACTGGCCCATCTTCTCGTGGAGTGATGAGCAAGGCGACAGAGATCCGGCACTTGGTGTCTGATCGTGAGTTGCCACAAGAATGCAACTGCTCAACCTACTCTCCGCTGCCAGACCGCCTTCCCTAGGGCTTTCGGGTCCGCATGAATTAGGTCCTTTGTTCGCTTGCTA
>JANPKE010000016.1:0-5238 GCA_031425875.1 Nitrospirota bacterium | reverse complement strand
TGGGGTCGGTTCTCGAGATCATTCGAGGCGCCAGGGCGACACTAGTGTCGCTGACTCCACAGAAGGGGTCGCTGGAGGATCTCTTTATTCGGGAGGTCAAGACCAAACAGCCGGAGTTGAGGGAAGCCGTATGAGAATTCTGTCTATCGCCAACAACACGTTTCGCGAAAACCTTCGTGAGAAGCTGCTGTACAATTTATTGTTTTTTGCCTTGCTGATGATCGGGAGTTCGATCCTTCTTTCCAGAATCACGCTGGGTGATTACCATCGATTGATCTTGGATCTTGGATTTGCCAGCATCAATCTGTTTGGTGTCTTGATCGCAATTTTTGTCGGAATTGGGCTGGTCAGCAAGGAAGTTGATCGAAAGACGATCTATACGATCGTATCGAAGCCCATTCCTCGATATGTGTTCCTGTTGGGCAAATATTGTGGGTTGGTTATTACATTATTCGCGAATACAGTGGTGATGGTGGTTGGATTATTGATCGTGCTGCAGGTCATGGACGTGCCGATCACCAGTTTGGTGTTTAAATCCCTGGCACTCATCTTTTTAGAGCTGATGGTCATCACCGCCGTCGCCGTTCTGTTCTCGACGTTTACGAGTGCGACGTTGAGCGCCATTTTTACCCTTGCGGTGTATGTGATCGGGCACTTGTCCGGTGACCTCAAGGAATTCGCCAAAAAGTTGGACGAAGTCAGCGAGACGGTCGTCAATGCCATTTACTATACGCTTCCCAACCTCGAACGATTCAATCTCAAAGGACACGTCATTCATCATCTCGACTTCGGCCTGGCTGATATGGCTCTCACCTTGGCCTATGGGTTGACCTACGCGGCGTTTCTACTCCTTCTGGCGAGCGTGATCTTCCAGCGGCGAGACTTTCAGTAATAGATCAAGAGACCCTTCCTCTGCGGGTACGTGTATCATGGCGCGAGGAAGGGCGAGGACTGCCTTCTGAAGGTCAGATGGGGATGGATTCGGTCAAGCCTAACTCGTAATGGCGCCTTCCGATGCGGACGAGACGTGTCTGGCATATTTCCCCATCACGCCGGAAGTATAGCGTGGTACTGGTGGTTTGACCTTCTTCAGCCGCGAGGCGATTTCTTTCTGCGAGAGGGCCACATCCAAACGGCGTTTGGGAATATCGAAGGTAATCGTGTCGCCGTTCTTGAGCGACGCGATCGGCCCTCCCTTCGCGGCTTCAGGGGCGACGTGGCCTGCCATCAATCCATGGGTCGCGCCGGAGAAACGGCCATCGGTAAGCAAGGCTACGGAATCGCCAAGGCCGGCGCCCACGATGGCAGCCGTCACGCCCAACATCTCGCGCATGCCTGGCCCACCGGACGGGCCTTCGTACCGAATGACGACGACATCACCAGGCTTGATCTGTCCTGCCTTGACTGCCACGAAGGCATCCTCCTCCCGCTCATAGACCTTCGCCCGTCCCTGGAACTTGGTCATCGAATGGCCGGCAACCTTCACGACACAACCTTCCGGCGCCAAATTCCCCTTCAGAATGACCAGACCGCCTGTCGGCTTGATGGGGTGGGCGAGGGGACGCAAGACTTGTTGGCCTGGCGTCTCACGAGCGTTCGCTGCTTCTTCACTGATCGTTTGACCAGTGACGGTGGGCTGATTCCCGTGAAGGAGTCCTGCTTCGAGCAATCGTTTGGCCACCAGAGTTGTGCCACCTGCCGCGTAGAGATCGGCGGCAGCAAATCGGCCTCCTGGTTTGAGGTCGGCCAGCAAGGGGACCTTGCGATTGATCTTGTCGAAGTCGTCGATGCTCAGCTTGATCCCGGATTCACGGGCAATGGCAAGGAGATGCAGGACGGCGTTCGTCGAGCCCCCTGTCGTGGCGACGGCGGCGATGGCATTCTCCAATGACTTTCTGGTGATAATCTGGCGCGGGCGCAGATCCTGCTTCAAGAGCTCCATCACCATCTTGCCGCACTCAAAAGCAACATCGTCTTTCCGGCCGTCCATGGCGGGCACACCATTGCGGCCCATCGGTGACATACCGAGGAACTCAAACGCAATGGCCATGGTATTAGCCGTGAATTGGCCTCCACAGGCTCCAGGCCCCGGGCACGCGTGATCTTCCAAGTCCTTCAGCTCGGCGTCGGTCATCTTTCCCGACGCATGTTTGCCCACGGCTTCAAAGACATCCTGAATGGTCACATCATGTCCCTGAAACTGTCCCGGCATGATCGAGCCGCCGTACAGCATGAGCGACGGCAAATTCAATCGGGCCAGGGCCATGACGGTTCCAGGGATGGTTTTATCGCACCCGGATAGAGCGACGACGGCATCAAACAAGTGGCCACGCGCGACAAGCTCGATCGAATCCGCGATGACCTCGCGGCTGATCAGGGATGCCTTCATTCCTTCGGTTCCCATCGAGATGCCGTCGGATACCGCAATGGTGTTGTATTCGATCGGAGTCCCACCGGCCGCACGGATCCCAGCTTTCACGCGTTCGGAAAGCCGTCGCAAATGAAAATTGCACGGCATGACTTCGATCCAGGTGTTGGCCACGCCGACGAGAGGTTTCGACAGGTCGTCGTCTGTAAATCCCACGGCTTTTAACATGGCCCTGGCCGGTGCGCGGCCGGCCCCAACGAGGAGGTCGTGACTCTGGAGCTTCCCTGCTTTATGCATAGGTTTTCGTGGTTCCATTACTGTACAGACATGTTGCTGGGTGGAGTAGGGGGCGCGGCTTCATGGGGATTCTTGCCGTGCGGAGTGCTGCCATGCGGGTTGGCCCCGTGAGGATTGGCACCATGAGGATTCGTGCCGTACGGCATCGCGCCTCCATGTGGAGTGCCATGGCCCTTGGGCTGGCCCATCATCTTGGCGTGCTCGGACTGTTCCTTCGCTCGTTGTTCCGGAGTCAGCAAGCCCATCACGTCGCGACGTGTCTTGATGGATGTCATCCGCAGTCCGACTTGCAGATCTTCGCTTTGTCTCAGCTTGGTTTCGATCGCGGCGAAATCGGACTGGTCATTCTCGGTCAGCGCCTTCAGTTCACGCTCTGCGATTTGGATGTCGGCTTCGGCCTTGATCCGTGCTTTGTCAAGATTGAGCTGGATGTCCTTCAGTTTGGCAACCTGATCCGCCGTGAGCCCAATATCCTTGTCGTGCTTCAAGAGATGTCGGATGAGATGGCCGGTCCCGCTATGCATCACTCCCTTGCCGTAGCCGTGGGCCCCGCCTCCGTGCCCCCCTCCAGCATGACCATAACTCGGATCATTGGCCCACAGACTTGGTGTGTTCACCATGAACAGACATGCCGACGCGACGACAACAGCTACCGTCGTCTTTGTGAGAGACATCATGAATTCCTCCTTGGTTGAGAGGCCCTGGAGTCGAAGATTGCCATAGCAGTCCGCGTAACGCAAGCGAGGGCCTTGGCGTTGCCAAGGTCGATCACGTTTCAGGTTCAACGCCGTTGGGCGTGAGAGAGAAGGTCCATGCGCGGGTCTGGATGCCGCTGTTTGCCCAACTGTTCGTACAACACCCGTTCGTCTTCGCTGAGACCTGACGGCAGGACAATTTGCACTGTCAGGAACAGATCCCCAGGCCCGCCTGTAGCCGAGGGAAGTCCCTTCCCCTTGAGTCGGAGTTTCCCGTCGGCCTTGCTGCCCGGTGGAACCTTGACCTTCACCGGTTCCGTTAAGGTTGGCGAAGTCACCTCTGCCCCGAGCATGGCTTCCCAAGGATAGACGGGCAGACTGACATGCAGGTCCGAACCTTGCCGACGAAAGACGGGATCGGAGGGGATGACCACATGCAGATACAGGTCCCCGCGCTTTCCGCCATGCGTTCCAGGCTGGCCTTTTCCGGCAACCCGAACCCGTGTTCCGTCTTGCACGCCAGCGGGAATCCGTACTTCAATGGTCTTGGATTCGGTTGTCATCCCGGCACCCTGACAGGTTATACAAGATCGGCTACGCACGGTGCCGCTCCCTTGACAGGTCGAGCATGTCCGAGGTTCACGCAGATTCACGCGCCTCGTCACACCGGTAAGCACTTCGCGCAGCCCCAACTGGACGTCGGTCTCGATGTCCTCTCCCGGCATTCCAGATCCACTGCGTCCGGTTCCACCGCGGCCACGGTTTCCAAAGAGGTTTTCGAAAAAATCGGAGAATTGCTCGCTCCCGGCTCCACCGCTTCCTGGACGGCTGTAGCCTCCATCGGAGCCCCATGGTCCGCCAAACCCTTGTCCTCCGGCCTGCTGACGAGATTTCTCGAAGGCTTGTGCTTGTTCCCAATCGGCCCCATACTGGTCATACTTCTTCCGCTTCTCCGGATCGGTCAGGACTTCCTGCGCCTCATTGAGCTCTTTAAATTTCTTTTCCATCTCGGCCTTCTTCACCCCCGCATGGAGATCGGGATGGTATTGGCGGGCGAGCCGGCGATAGGCTTTTTTGATGTCGTCGGGCGAAGCCGTGCGAGGGAGACCGAGCACCTGATAATAGTCGCGTGGGGTCGTTGCCATACGTGATTTAGGAGATGAGAAACACCACCATCTACATAAGCTTACGGAGTGTAGACCTGGTTTGCAAGGGGCGAACGGATCAGTAAGAAGTCGAAGTTTTCTTCCGTGTCAGGAGTCTATGTTAAGAGCAGATTTCGCTTTTAGCTAGGCAGGCACAGACGAAAAGATAAATCAATAAAAGTCTCTTCAAATAATAAAGCCGAGATAAATAGTTAAACTATCACTTTATCAGTATGAGCTCATAAACAGCGTCAGCCGGCAGCGTGAGAAAATTGAAAGGTCAATGGCGCTTAACGGGAGATTCTGTGGGGCTCATAAAATCTCCTACGCGATTGACCTTCGAACCACGATCCGCTATGAAGTAGGGAAGACTGGTGCGAGGGCCTTGAGCGGTGAACTGGCGACTGGTGAAGAAGCAATAGTTTACATAATATATCTTATCAGACTATGACATTTGAGCTGCTTGGTCGCGTACATAAAGAGCTTTCAATTACCGGACATGAGTTCTACGAAACGATTCTCTCAATTTCCGAACTCGTTAATCGAAAGATTCAAATTATTCGTTTCCATTGGCAGGCGTCCACATTGCTTCAGCAGATTGACGATGTCACGGCCAAGGTCGGCCAACAGATTGTCGCGCAGGTCTCCGATCGACTTCAGGACCAGAGTCACCCCGATTCAGTCGTCGGTGTGGTCGATCAGACGCTGGCCGATGCCATTTCCCATGTTCATG
>JANPKE010000015.1:0-2425 GCA_031425875.1 Nitrospirota bacterium | reverse complement strand
GAACTGAGAGAGAAACAGCTTCACAAGTGACGGTGGCGGAGCTTCGGGCAGTTCATTGGGGCCGAATTCGGCATGACGCCGCTCGACTTCCTGGCCGACGAGCCCATGCTCGGCATCGCTGCCAAGGATGGCTGTGAGCTTATCCGGTGTGAGCTGCCAAGGCTTGGTCGTCTCATTCTCCAGCAACTGAGGCATAGCGGACATCCTTCTCACTGAAACGGCAATCAGAGCCTTAGCCCGGTTGTGAAGTTTACATGTTGTGGCATAGCTGAATTCAACAGACCCTCTACCTGCATTTGACTTTCACATGGGCTACCCCAATGCCGAGTCAATCCACCCCCCCAGATAATGCGTGATCGCAATCACACTGATGCCAATAACGACGTGTTCCACAATGACTTTCCAAGCCGGAGTCTGCTGGGCTCGCGCCAAGAGATAGCTCAGCACCCCGAGCAGCATGAGGCCCCATCCCACGCTCACCGCCATGGCTACATCTAGCGGCAACAGCAACACCGGCACGACAAAGGTTAACGCGATCAGGAACTTGGCGACAAAGGTGGCGATGGTCGATTCCCAGATTTCCGACACAACCCCGTTATTCTTCGACTCCTCAGCCACGTGCATGCCTAAGGCATCCGACATCGCATCGGCAATCGCGATCGTCAGAATACCGCCGATGACAACGGTCCGTGAGTGGGTGCCTGAATGAAGCCCCACCATCAGCCCCAATGTCGTGATCACCCCGGACGTAAGGCCAAAGCTCAGACCGGTTTTGAACGATTTCTTCATCAACCCTCGTTGCCGGTCCACACGCTTGCACCAAAGAGCAACTTGCCCGCAGTCCGCCCCCGCCACGCCCCCCGACTACCATGAGCATGGTCTTGGTGGATGGGATTGTCTCCTTGCAACACACGCTCACTTGTGACTCAAGCCTGGCTAACCTTATCCAACGGGACAATCTGGATCTGTTCAATTCCGCTCACATGGGAAGCTTCGCGCCTCGCTTCCATGACAACCACTCCGAGGCGAACCCTGCCGTGATTGACCAATTATGGATCACCTCTCAATTTGCGCAAAGCCATGCCCCGCCCGGCCACGGTTCTTAGCATGAGAGGCTTTCCCAGAGACTACCCAACCGGTACGTCGAGCAAGTACAATTCCCCCTCCAGCTCCGGGTGTAGGTCGCAGCGGAACGTTATCTTTCCCTGTCGATCAGGGCGTCAAGTGAATCGTCAACGTCTTGCCAGGATCGAGGTGGAACCCTTCGATGCCCGTTCCGAAGGCCTTGATGCCCTCTCCTTCACCCTGAACGGAGCGGCCCACGAAGAGGGCCGAGATGAATCCATGCCCGGCCTCCATAACATCAATTGCAAATTTTACATGCGGTAGCGTAGCTGAATTCCGACTGACCCGCTACCCGGCGACCTCCTCACGTGAACTCGCCATTGGCTAGGCCATATTGCAAACGATACTTGGCATCCAGGGGAAATTTGCGACAGACTGAAAACCGCCACTGTCGCGGAAAGCAACAGGTTGGGGATAGGTGTGTGGAGTTGGAGGAGAAGTGTGCGCGCCCTTTCGGCTGCCCTTCCGCTATCGCGAGGGATCAGTGACCGGGCGAGCCAGCATCGAGGCTCTTGTCGACCGCCTGGTAAATCGCATGGGGCAGATGTTTATGCGCCGTTCCCTTTTCGAGCAACAGGCAGGCACCGGCATCCAAGAACGCGTCTCGATTCCCATTTCCGACATAAAACGAGAGGCCAATGACCGGTAGGTGCGGATGCTTTCGCATGATGGATCCTGTCGCTTCGATACCGTTCATTCTCGGCATGTTAATATCCATTACCACGACATCGGGTTTGAGCAGGTCTGTCAGCTTCACCGCCTCTTCCCCATCCGCGGCCTCACCCACCAATTCAATGTCGAGATGATGGCTTAGATATTTCCGTAACCCTTGCCGGACAAGGAAGTGGTCGTCCACCAGGAGTACACGAATAGATTTCATCTTCGACCGGTCAGCAATGGAACTCTGCGCATGAGAGACTGTACCTATCGACATACGGCACTCCTATTGGCTCATCAGGCTAAGACGTGAAAACGGTACGAGGCACCGGAGCCATGAAGGATTGTGCTCATGGATGGGCCTCTAGTGGATTCTCCTTCTTACTTTCTTAATAATTAGTAATGAATCTAGGAGAACGAGGACTCCTTTTGAACTAGGAAATGACCTAGTTTTTGATGAAAACCTTGCCAGGGGCTGAGTTGGAGACATCCGAGACGGGAGAGGTTACAGTTGATCACTCGCAAGGCCCTGCGTGATGGCGTAGCGCATCAATTCCGCCGTCGTGTGAAGGTTCATTTGCTTCATGAGGCAGGTCTTATGAAATTCAATGGTTTTCACGGACACATGGAGCAGAGAGGCGAT
>JANPKE010000014.1:0-6384 GCA_031425875.1 Nitrospirota bacterium | reverse complement strand
AAAACGAACGAGATCCTGGGTCCCCCCCTTGGTCAGCGCAGGACGGTGAAACATAATAAAGATATGTTCCCAATCCCGTTCATATACCTGAAGATCATGCGCGACCGAATCCAGATTTTTCACGCTTAGAGGATGCTCGTTGCGCATCACCGAGACATACGGCACAAACTGACAGATATTCGCCTCTAACTTGGTTTCTTCCAATTCAAACGGCTTACCGCCCTTCACGCCTTCGATCGTGACAATCACATCTTTGAGTCCACCTTGCGGCCCAACCAGGACTTCGCGAAGCAACCGATAGCCGGACCCATCCGATAGGGCGCCACAATAGCCCTGATCCGGATAGCGATGGAGCTTAAAGGCAGACGGGTCCGGCTGAGCCCCGCTGAAGTGAACCATCCCCTTGACCGCACCTCCGTTCACAACAGCCATCGGCTCATAGGCCAATGCGAATTCCATCGCTCCCGTACTCACCGTGAGCGTCAGCCCGATGAAACCATGAACAAGAGCACGGATGAAGTGTCTCATGATAATGCTCCTGTCAAAAAAACACTGGGGAGCCATGGCTCCCCAGCTGGATATACATGAGTTGGTTGGCAGCATAGCGGCGTACCCACTTTCACATGGGTACGCCACCGATATCGATACTTACTTCTTGTTCTTCAGCGAGGTCGGTGAGGCCTTGGCCTTACCAGACGGCTGCTCTGCAGTCCTTGTCGGCGGAACCTGCGGCATCAACGGCTTGATCCGTTGATCATCAACCGGAAGGACCTTGAACAGGCCCCACTGTCCGGCATTGGCAAAAGCCGGTCGCTGATTTTTCCACAGATAGTCGCCCACGATCTTGTTCGGACCGCCGGCTCCTCCGGTGAGATACGCATTGATGATTTCTGATCCACCGAACTCCATAGTGCTGACTTGGTCGGCACCCTGCATATACGGTTCGTGCGGCCACTCATGTCCATCAATCGTGAACAGTTGCACCTGCTCACTGAACGCACCCAACACGTGAACAGCCACAGAATCTCCAACGTGCGCCTGGAGCAACGGGGTCGAAGGCGTATCCCCGGCTTTGACGCAGCTGAAAATCTCGGACACGTCACAGCCCTTTTCCATTCTCCAGGCCGTCGGCTCCGAGCGGTAGTTGACCGCCGTGATGCCGGCTACTTGTTGAATGTAAGGCATGAAGCTCACGCCTACGATATTGTCCTCGTCCTGGAACATCAACGAGAAATCGCGATAGTTCTTCCGGCTTTCATTCCCTGAAAGCGTCCGGTCTACAAGGACATCGGCACGCCAGCTGCTCTTCATCGTAATATCATCACCAGAGACCGGATCACGATACCGAGATCCCTTCGGACCAATGATGATCGAACCAAAGAGGCCGTTTCGCGGGTTTTCCACGACGTTCCCCCAATCCTGAATCAAGGCAGCAAGCTCCCCATATTCAGGGTGAGCATAGTAAGTGTAGGTCTTACTCTCGCCGGGACCAACCGTTTGATCACCGGGATTGTTACCCACATTGGCACCGAACGAATCTTTCGGGTTAAACGCCATCATGTCGACGTGGAACCCGGCTCGCTCCTTGGCCATCTCGTTTTTCAGATTGATTTTCACACAATCACCGACGTTGACGTGCAGAGTCAGTGGGCTCGGCTTGAGCTCTCCGGCCTTGACCCGTCCACGATCTCCGTCGAGTACATACATCTTGCCCTGTTCATTGCCAAAGACCATCTTCCGCTCAAGATCGACTTCCATCACACCCGGCGCACCCTCATGGTACCGGATCTGTTGATCGATCGCTGAGACATTGAAGGTCTTCACGAGCGCCTCAGCCGGACACACCGACGGAGCAGACTTTTGAATCTGCTCACGACTGGGTAATGGCTTCAAATCACTCTGCAATTCGTCAAACACACGGAAGATACCCCAACTGCCTTCCGCGAAATGCGACGCACGGCCGCTGTAGTAGAGATAGTCGCCCGCCTGTTTTTGCGGACCACCAGCTGCTGGAATGGCCGGATCATACCGCTCACCGATCACCAAATGGACCGTACTGCGCGGCATGGCATCCTTCCCGTACCGTTCCATCGGGAACCAGTGTCCGGTTACGTGCCAGGTATGCACTTCATTGGCCGATCCCACCAGAGCACGCACCATGATCGGATCGCCAAGATAGGCGCGTAACAATGGCGTGCCTGGATCACCATGGATTCCGGAGACGAACAGTTTGGACGGGTCAGGGTTGTTCGCAAGCCGCACGCTCAACGGCTCCACGCGCATGCCGTAGCCGCTGCCTGTCGTGGCTTCACCACCATTCAGAAACCACATTGCAGACTTATTGATCTTCTCGGGAAATTGATGTGATGGCGGCCCATCCACGGTCACGGCATTCATCCTTGCTTGTGGATTGTCTGTCGTGATCAGCTCCGCCGTTCTTGCGTTGCTATCCATGATATGCATCATGACTTCCCGGAAACTGCCACGGATATGGGCAGAAACAGGCTCCAAGGTATGGATGTCCGCGATGGGACCGCTCCGGATTTCCTTGCCAGTCACTGGATCATGATAGGTCGATCGCGGTGGCTCCGTGATGAAAGCCGAGAAGAGTCCATGGCCCCATGTATCCGTTCCAAACACGTGATCGTGCCAGTACACGGTGCCGAGGTCCACGTCGACATACCACCGCTCACGGATAAATTCCACGCTGGCGATATCATTCTTATTATGTCCGTACTTCAGCGGTGCATCAAATGTGACGGTCTTGCCGTTAATAGACTTGATCCGTACGACTTCGAAGAACTTCGGATCATCCATGCCTACGCCAAGCTCTGTATTCACATGAAACTTGGACGTGTCCGCCAGCGTGATACTCCGGGCGCCGGCTTTCGTATCTGCCGTCAACACCGTATTGGCTGGTAACGGCATGCCCTTGGTTGGTTCTGGATCCTTCAACATCGTGAAGGCTCGCAACGACATGTCGTACGAGAAGCCGATCGTCGGACCATCCGATGCGCTGGTGTCGAATTGGAAGAAATGCGGATGGAGGTTGATCTTGTTGGCCCATCCGGTCCGCGCATCGTCAGGAATTTCGTTCTTGAAGATGACATCCACACAATCGTATACGTTGCCGCGGATGACCAATGGCACCTGCTTCTTAGGATTCTTCCGAACTTCAGCTTCTTCTTCGTGCAACACATAGATCATACCGATCGGATCAACAAGCGCCGCCGTCTTGTCCGTTGCCGGCTTCAGCGTGATCGGCAGGATGATGGAGTGCGTGGTGAAGAACTTCCGTGGAGCGTTTTCAGGACAAAGACTCCACGGGCCCTGTTCACCAGGCTTGGGCGGCTCGGTACTCTTGGTGCCGTCGTCCCTCACGTGGAACGGCTCCAGCCAAGGTGCCCCACCGTGATTCGGCGCGAAGGGCGGCCGCTTCCCAAGATGCGGACGAAGCCATGGGAATGCGAGCTTGCCCGTTTGCGGATCAAACGTGATCGGCAGACGCTTCAAAGGAGCAGGCGACACATAGTCGGCCCACTTGTGTGGAGTCTCTGGCTCATTGAGCGCCAATGCCCCTTCCCACTTCCAATTCACCACCGTTGGATCGTTAGCCTTGGCTTGCTGAACTTGATCCTCTGTTTTGCCAGGCAATCCCTGCGGAGGCAGCATGTACTCCACCCAATCCTTGATGGAGACCTTCACTGGATTGGCTTTCCAATCGGTCTTGTCTTTCGTAATTTCCCACTTCTTGCCGCCATACCAATCGACTGTCGTACCGACGAGCTTATCGGAGCTGATGGCAGTTTTAATTTTGCCCTTCCGATCCGGCAACTCCACCAGCGGCTTCATGATATCGGTCTGGAACCCAGGTTGCTGCAGCGTATTGTATACCCGCCAGAAACCCCACATGCCCGTGACGTAGTGCTGCGGAATATGGCAATGGAAAACGAATTCGCCGGCCAACGCTTGCAAGCCGCCTGATCCGCCCTCGATCACTTCATCATAAATCTCGGACGGTCCGATTGACTGCACATCCAGTCGGTCGGAGGTATCATTGATCATCGGGAACTTGACCGGACCATTCTTGGACAGAGTTGGATCTAACTTGCTCGTCCCCGGTTGTCTCGCCCAACGGATCGATCCACCATGGAGGTGGTGAGAATGGACAATTTCTGATCCGCCGACCATCCGGAACTTCGCCGGATCACCCAAGTAGGAACGTGGAATGGTCGTCGCAGGGTCACCGAAGGTATAGGACCCATAGCCCTGTGATTCATCAGCAAAACCGACCAGGTGCTCTTGCATTTCCAAGCGCGTGCCATGCGGCTCGCTCCGGTAGTTGAGCAACCGAGCAGCCGGACGATAGGTATCCGTATGGGCGTCGCGCTGTGGCAACATGTCACCCTTGCGGTTGAGCAGGCGGAACGTTTCATCGCCGGCCTCGTGATAGAAAATCACGAACTCACGGAAGTCAGATCCGCCGGCCAAATCGATCATAGCTTCCCAGCCGCTTTTCATGTCCTCGCCGGTAAACGGGCTAAGGTACCGAGCTCCACGCTGTTCAACCACGAGTGAGCCCAACAAACCTAACGAATACTGATCGCGCGTGGCATGACTATGGAATGCGTGTCCACCTTCTTGTGTATCCGGCTGGATATACCACTCGAACTCGCCGGCCTTTCCTGAGGCAACCAAGGCCTCCGGGTTGTTGGCTGTCGCCGGTTTTCCGCTGCTGGCAACTAACAATTGCGAGCCATTGATGATCATATTCGTGGGCTCGCCCTCAATCTGGTTGCGCAGCGTGATCCGAAGACAATCACCTTGGTTGGCCCGAAGGACCAGCGGCTGAATCAGATCCCCCTGCAACCCGTTGGAGATAGCTCCCTCGGCGAAGGTCGGATCCTCGCTCTCCCGCGCAGTCCTATTCTTTGTCTCTTCTTCACGCACTCCGGCGACATGCTCCGTGAGGGCATACATGAAGCCAGGATAGAAATCCCCGAACCGGTTAACCGTGATCTCGACGTTCATCGCGGTCACGTCGTATGGACGAACTGGTGCCGTCGCCGGGCATCTGCCACCCTGTGTCACCTTCACCTTGTCCATATCGTCGGCGACGAGCAACACCCCCTGCTGCATGGCGTGGGAACCGGCGCCTTGGAATGGTCCTTTTGAGTGGACCTGCCGCTCAATCTGCTCGACGGCCTTTGACATCTTGTCCATCAACGCTGGGCCAGCCTGGGCACTGACTGGCGTTGCAAGACCCGCAGTCGAACCTTGAGCCACATGCGCATCGTGCGACATAATCGCACCAGCCGGCAGCGCCCCAGCCAATATCAGGCTGGCTGCTATCCCCCAGACTCCCGGCCTCATCCTTTTCGTTGCTTCACTCATACATTCACCCTCCCGTGCATCAAATGTGTCAGGCATGAATCAAACAGAGTTCTCCGCTGTCTTTGAATCTTAAGTTCTTGTTTAAGCACAACCATTGGAAATATCGTCGGCAGTATATATTTTCAGGCTACTTATAATGCTGCCGAAATATGGCAGGTTGCCTTTGCCTAAAACGGGCCATTTATATCCATTCCAATGAAATATTGCAAGACGGAGTTTCATGGAATATTTATGATGCAGCGGTAACCCAAATCCCATCGTTTCGGCTCGCCAGTATGCATGAGTTACTGTACCAAGAACACATTTCTAATGCCACGAGGGACGAGCGACAGCCAACTTGCTGTGCTCCTCTCGACGCAGGCCCCTCTGGCTATTGACTCCCAGCCGCTCTTATCGGTACAGGGAGAGTATGGGTTGCCAGTCAACCATTGTCGGCTTTCTCCTTGTCGGGGCACTCACGGTATTCTTCCTGAGCCCAGTGACTGGAGCAGTAAAGGAGGAGCCGTCCTCTCAGCGCATCGCTGCTCTCGCCCACAGCTCGCCGATGATGACAGTCCCCGAAGGCCACTTTTTCATGGGCACGGCCAGGACAACCCAGACTTCTTTCAGCCTTGAGTTTCCTTATGATGACACCGAACAACCACAGCGCCGTGTGTGGCTTGACCGGTTTGAAATCGATCGCGATGAAGTCAGCCTTGGTGAGTTCCTACTCTGGTTGCAGAATGAGCACCGTCCCATTTCTAGCGACTTGCGCAAACTGATCGACCACATGATGACTGTCCATGCCGTGCGGCCTGAAGTGCTTGCTCATTGGCCCGCACTCTACGTCACCTGGGCCGAAGCCTCGGACTTTTGTCGCGCACAGGGCAGACATCTCCCGACCGAGGCTCAATGGGAAAAAGCCGCCCGAGGAGAGCAGGGGAATCTCTTTCCCTGGGGACAGCAACCTCCTGCGCCGGGGTTGGCCATGTTCGGGCAGTACCATGTCCA
>JANPKE010000013.1:0-2215 GCA_031425875.1 Nitrospirota bacterium | reverse complement strand
CGCGACTATTTCCCTCGAATGTCCGCCGGTCGATTCGTGAATCGTTGCCGTGAATTGGAAGCGAATTACCGAGCCCTCGCACAGATGATGTTCCTGATCCCGACAGAGGATCGGTTGGTTCCAGTGCGTGCGTTGGCTCTGCCGAAGCTATAAGGCGACAGGGTTTCCCCCGGAGCGCTTTGCCGGACAGGGGATGCCTCATATCAGGTGATGTCCGTGTGTGGGCGGACAGGGATTGAACATCCTGTCCGCCCAGCTTGTGAGAGCCATCCCTCTCGGGCAACATGATGCGAACCCGAGGCACTGTGAATCGATCCTGTTCCGAGGCTCGGCTCGAGCCTTTGGTGCTTCGCGACCTGCCTGGTGACGATTTTTTGAAAACAGGCTGATCCTGGTCTTGCGCTATCGTCCCATTCCAACGTAACATCAAGCTTGCTGTGAGTCGTCGTTCCTTACTCTCCACAATTCCACGACCATCATCGGCAGAAAGGTAACGGTTTCCGTGACGAAACAGAGTCACCCTTCGGTCCCCGCCGGCCCGACCGCAACAGGATTTTCACCAGGATTCGTTTCCTTAGGACTTGAAGCGCCGCTTCTCACGACGTTGGAAACGTTGGGCTACGAAGAACCTACCCCCATCCAACGCGAAGCGATTCCGCCGCTCCTTGCAGGCCGAGATTTGCTCGGACAGGCGGCGACCGGCACCGGCAAGACTGCGGCATTTGCGTTGCCGTTGCTGCAGCGAATCGGTCATGAAGCCAGGGCTCGCCCATCAGCGCTTGTGCTCGTCCCGACCCGCGAGTTGGCGATTCAAGTCGGAGAGGCGATGCAACGGTACGGCAAGGAATTGCGCATGACTGTGTTAGCGGTCTATGGTGGGCAAGCCATCGGTCCGCAGTTGCATGCACTCAAGCGGGGAGTCGACGTGATCGTCGCCACACCCGGCCGAGCCTTGGATCATATCCGCCGTGGCACGCTGAAGCTGCACGAGGTGAAGATCGTCGTATTGGACGAGGCAGATGAAATGCTCGACATGGGGTTTGCGGATGACCTGGACGCGATCCTGACCGGAACGCCCAAGACCAAACAGACCGCCTTGTTCTCCGCGACAATGCCTCCACGAATTCGCTCGATCGCCCACCGGCATCTCCACAATCCCGTCGAGATTACGATTGCGAAAGAATTGGTCAAGGCTGGCACGGCCCCACGCGTGCAGCAAGCGGCCTATGTCGTCACGAGACCGCATCGAGGGGCGGCGCTGGCCCGTGTGCTTGACGTGATCGGCGCAAAATCAGCATTGGTCTTCTGCCGAACCAGACTGGAAGTCGATGAAGTGACGGCGATGCTGACGGGTCGCGGCCATCGAGCCGAGGCAATCCACGGTGGCATGAGCCAGGGGCAGCGTGACCGTGTGATGCAGGCATTCAAAGGCGGGCAAACCGAGTTGCTGGTGGCAACCGATGTGGCTGCGCGCGGCCTGGATATCCCCCAAGTATCACACGTGATCAACTACGACCTCCCGTCTTCCGCTGAGGTGTACGTGCATCGGATCGGCCGGACTGGCCGAGCTGGTCGAGAAGGCATGGCTATCACGATTCTTGATCCTCGAGAACAGCGTCTGCTGCGAACGATTGAGCAGCACACGAAAGCTCAGGTCACCGTCTTGCCAGTGCCCAGTGTCGCCGATCTTCGCGTCAAACAGTTGGAGCGGATCCACGCGGCCATGGCAGAGGTCTTGCGCGATGGTAAGCTGGATGGATTTACACCACTTGTAGATCGGCTGGCCGCTTCCCACTCAGCGACCGATGTGGCAGCAGCCGCGATTAAACTGCTGGTTCGGGCGCAAGGTGGGGAGCGTCCGGAACAAGAGATTCCTGGGGTGTCTGCCAGGCAGCCGGAATTCGGCAGGCCAGTTCGGCAGGCTGGTCGCTATGACGACCGATCCCGCAGCATATCCTCCCGACCTGAACGTCGGCCAACAGGGCCGCCCCGGCATGGTGGACAGCGGGAGACCGGCATGGCACGAGTGTATATCGGCGCTGGACACGAGGCCGGTATCAGGCCGGGCGACCTTGTGGGCGCAATCGCTAACGAGGTGAAGGTCAATTCCAACGTCATCGGCGCGATCGAAATCGAAGATCGGTTTTCCATCGTCGATGTCCCGGAATCCCTCGCCGCTCGTATTGTCGACCTGCTCGGCCGCGCTCGGATCAAA
>JANPKE010000012.1:0-3944 GCA_031425875.1 Nitrospirota bacterium | reverse complement strand
GCAGCACAGCTCCGCTTGCCGGAAGGGTATAGCATCGTGTGGGGCGGGGCGTTCGAAAACATGGAACGGGCCAATGCGCGATTGATGATCGTGGTCCCGATCACACTGGGCCTCGTGTTCTTCCTCCTCTTCTGGGCCTTCCATTCTCTGCGATACGCGACCATGATCATTATCAACCTGCCGTTCGCGTTGATTGGAGGAGTTGTATCGCTCTGGCTGAGCGGGCAGTATCTGAGCGTGCCGGCTTCCATCGGCTTCATCGAGCTGTTCGGACTGGCTGTGGGGAACGGAATCGTGCTGGTCTCTTACATCAACCAGCTGCGCCATGAAGGACAACAGATCGACGAAGCGATTCTGGCCGGCTGCAGTCTCCGTCTCCGCCCTGTCGTGATGACCATGATGACCACGCTGCTTGGACTTCTTCCGCTGGCACTGGCGCAAGGAATTGGGGCGGAGGTTCAGAGGCCGCTCGCCACTGTCGTCATCGGCGGACTCTTCACATCCACGGCACTGACGCTGGTTGTATTGCCCGCGCTCTATAGTCTGTTCGCTGGGCAAGAGGTGAGGAAAGAGGAGGCGCCGGAATGGGTGTGAGGGGAGGGTGGCTGGCAGCAGGAGGCAATCCCTGTGCTCGCTGAGGCCCCACATCGGAATGTGCTCCCTCAATGCGCACGATGAGGGATTGCCCCCTGCCGTCCGCCGTAGGATGGTTGAAGGTCAGAGCTCGTTCCGTGTGCATAGCTGAAGACCAACGAGCTCGCCTCTTGGAGGAGAAACAACGGTGCAGCCACGATCAGGCACTAAACTTGTAAGTGTTTCTCGGTAAGTTTGCCAGGTTTGTGACCTTTGTGGGCAGGCGAGGCCGAATCCACAGGGCGATCAGTCAGAACGGGGAGGGGGCTTCTTATGAGACATGTGTTGGCGGGGATGACCTTGTTGTGCCTCTTCATCGCTCATGGGGCTGTGACGCATGCAGCCGGCGGGGAGCAGGAATTTTCCAAAGGGGAAAACCTGTTAAAGAACAAACAGTATGTGGCGGCGCGGGCAGCGCTGGAGGCCGGCATCCTACAAGATCCGTCGAATATCCAGGCTCATTTCAATCTGGCCGAGGCTTGCCGAGGCCTAGAATCCTGGGCCTGTGCGGAGCAACATTACGAGAGCGCCTTGGAGCTGGATGCTAAATCCGGGACAAAATCCTATTTACCCAAGACTAAAGCGAAAGTGTGGCGGTTGCGGGATGAAATGACGGCATGGCGGCTCCTGAACGACGCGAAGGGCCTATTGGCCAGCGGAAAAATGAAGCAGGCGGAAGAAGCCCTGCATAGCGCCGATGAGCTGGGCATCAATAATGAGCAACAGCCGCTGTATCAACAGCTGCAGGCGAAACTTCCACGAGCACGATCCGCCGCATCGAAAAATATGACATCCGCCGGATCGGGAGGAGCTTTGGCAGAGACCGATTCGCTTGATATACAGATGGTGCTGCTGCCGGCGGGGAAGTTTATGCGGGGAAGTAATCTCGGAGACGACGAAATGCCCGTACGGCAGATCTATCTCAATGCCTACTATATGGACAAATTTGAGGTGACGGTCGGCCAGTATGCCAGGTATCTGCAGGCCACGGAAATGGAGGAACCTCCGGACTGGAGCACGATGAATCAAGCACAACATCAGAGACGCCCGGTCGTCAATGTGAGTTGGGAGGATGCGGTCAATTACTGTAAATGGGCCGGCAAGCGTCTACCGACCGAGGCGGAGTGGGAGAAGGCGGCGCGGGGAACCGATGGACGGATCTATCCCTGGGGCAATGAGGCGCCGAGTCGGCTCCACGCGAATTACGGGAGAAAGGATTGGGACGACCATCAGGCCTTATCCCCGGTTGGATCGTTCGAGGCAGGGAAGAGTCCCTACGGGATCTATGACATGGCCGGGAACGCCTGGGAATGGGTGTTCGATTGGTACGAACTTGATTCGTACAAGAAAGGTCCGGAAAAGAACCCCATCGGGCCGGGGAAGGGCGATGAGAAAGTGGTTCGCGGAGGGTCCTGGCTCTACGTGTCTGAATTCCTGCGGTCTGCGCACCGATTCAATGCGCAACCGATGAACCGGCACTTCGGCTATGGGTTCCGTTGCGCGAAGACGCCGTAGTTCTATTGGCGGCGGCATTGGTTAAGAGGGGGTCTTGGGTATGTCGCGTTGCGGGAGCACGTCCTTGCTTCAAGAGACGCGGCTCAACGATATTTTGCGAAGCAGATCAAGTCGAGATGGTCATAATGATTGGGAAGAATAGTCTCAGCTTTGTAACCGAGGTTCATGAAGAACTGAATGTTTCTGGCTGTGCGCAGCATGGTGCAGGCGTAAAATTTGTGGGCATCGGTCGTGGCTCGTTCAATTTCGTGGATGAGGGCCTTTCCCACTCCTTGACGCTGATGAGTGGGACTCACGGAAAGCAACCGGATCACGCATACGCCGGCTACCGTCCAGAAGCGCACGGAACCGGCGATCGCTCCCCCCACTTCTGCCATGAAAATATGTTTCTCTCTGGCATCCTCTTGCAGGCTCTCAAGGGTTTCTGTGGTCCACCCGCTCACCTTGTAGACGCCCGCATATTCGCCGAATGCCGCTTGTTGCACTTGGAGCAGCGAGGGAAAGTCCGCGTCGGTCGCCAGTCGAATGTGAACCATCACATGCATCCGGGGAGGAGGAAGCAGCTTCTGTCTTACATAGCGGAAGCAACAGAAATTGGCAAGGCATCGGTTTGGTGCGTGGAAACTGGTGATGAGAGGCATCACTCCGTTGGGATATTTGTGCATTTGCAATTCTCATAACATGAAGGAGGTTCAATGCTGAAGGAAGTAACCGGAGACATTTTACGGACACAAGCAGAAATGGTGGCACACGGTGTGGCTCCGAACGACAGCTATGCGAACGGCTTGGCACTGAGTCTGCGAGAACAGTGGCCCGCCATGTACAAAGATTTCAGACATTATTGTCAAACGTTTACGCCGAAGACTGGTGAACTGTGGGCCTGGGCAGGCGCCGGTGGGGTGCGAATTGTGAGCCTCTTTACGCAGGAACCAGCTCCCAGCCATGGAGCCAAGCCTGGGAAAGCCACGATCGAGAACGTCAATCACTGCCTCAAGGCCCTTGCCAAGTTAATCGAAAGCGAGAAGGTTAAGAGTGTTGCGCTTCCCCGGTTGGCAACAGGTGTCGGTGGGCTCGACTGGAAAGAGGTCAAGCCGTTGGTAGAAAAACATCTTGGACATCTGTCGATACCGGTCTATGTGTACGCGATATATCAACCTGGTGTTCAGGCGAACGAGGGATAGAGTTACGTCGGCCATTTGGAGCGATGTGGTCCAGCGAATCTTGGTGCAGAGAGGATCAACATGCCTGTGATTCCGCAAGACCTGTATGACCGGCTGGTTGCGCTGCGAAGAGAGCTGCATCGGTATCCGGAGCTCAGTTGGCAAGAAACGCGGACGGCCGGTGTCATCGGAAGCTTTCTTCACAGCCTCGGCATTCACCACCGCACCAATGTGGCAGGTACCGGCGTCGTCGCGGATATCAGCGGAAAGACCGGAGTGCCCTGCGTGGCGCTGCGGGCTGATACGGATGCGCTTCCCATTCAAGAAGAAACCGGCCTTGAGTTCGCATCGGCGCACAATGGCGTCATGCACGCCTGCGGCCACGATGGACACACGACAATATTGCTCGGCGCAGCTGCGCTGCTTTCCCAAGAGAAGGACTTGCCGGCGCCGGTGCGACTGATTTTCCAGCCAGCGGAAGAAAAAGGGACCGGCGCCATCGCCATGATCAAGGAAGGGGTGCTCGAGGGAGCCGGCCTGATCTTTGGTGGACACCTTGATCGGCATTACCGTCCCGGCACCATTGTGGTGAGTGAGGGACCGGTCAATGCGTCATCGGATAACTTTAGGATTGAA
>JANPKE010000011.1:0-7242 GCA_031425875.1 Nitrospirota bacterium | reverse complement strand
TCGTTTCATTCCGCTCGAAGGGCTGTTGCCGGTTGGTATCCCCACGCGAGACAATGTCTCCCTGAACGAACCACGCACCGTGGATCAATCAGAAAACAAGAATAAGACCCTCTCCCCCTGTTTCTTTCTGAGAGGGAAATGGTAAGTCCCATTGACGGGAAGGTGGAGCGTCGATCAGTCATGAATCTGAAGGGAGAGGATCAGCGGACTGCGCCCCGAGTTGCTCTGCGCGTTCACGCGATGGTGTCAGGCTCCGTGCAGTCCGAAGGGACTGGCATCATTCTCGATCTCTCAAGGAGTGGGTGCCGGCTGGAAAGCTCGCTCCTCATGTTGCCTGGCCTCTCGCTAGAACTGCGCATCGCGGTACCCAGCTTGGAGTGGGCGCTGATGATTGATGGGGCCGATGTGCAGTGGGCAGACGAGGACCGCGCGGGGCTGGCATTTGTTCGCATTAGAGAGACGGAACGGCAGCGACTCAGCCACGTGATGACAACTCTCCTCGCAAGGAAGGCTGAGGACAGTGACAAAGAACAGGTCGAGCTGGTGCCTTTTGAGTTCCAAGGACTGGAAGCGGTGCTGTCGAAAGATCCCAAACTTGCCATCAGCAAGGGTCTGGCGTGGTTCGCTCAAGACCAGGCGGAATTCTTCTTTCGAGGAGGGAGCCTGCTCAGTAGAGCGTTCCCCACATGCACGCCCGAGTTCGCAGCCGCGCTCGGCGAATTGGTCAAGGCCGGCGGCGACACGGAGGCAGATTTCTCTCTCGTGCTTCTCCAGAACTACCTTGGCTTGACATCTACCGACTGCGTCTTACAAGAAATTGTGTCCCGCTTTTCCCATGACGATCGCAAACTGGGCGGAGTCCGGACCATTATCAATAGCCCCAGCATGGCCTCAGTCTCTGGTGAATTCAGACAGGCGGAAGCCTGGTGGGTCAAGAAAGAGTCGCTGACGCGCTGGCTGACAGACGAACGACAGGCGGTCAGAGCCTTCGCTGAGAAGCACATGGCGGAGCTTGACCAAATGATTGCGGCAGAGCGACGCCGTGTGGAGGTCGAACGGGAGCTACGAGAGAGGAGCCGACATGAGGACGAGTCAGGCCACGATGATGGTTACAGGGCGAAACCATTCTGATAGCCAGAAACAGTGAGGGTCTGATCTGGAATCGTGCATGACTCGGGAACGACAGTTCGTTTTTGCATCAGTCACCACCGCAGACACCACACCCGCCAGCGCCATTCCTCATTCTTTGAAACTCTCCAATCACATTAAGAGACCGTAACAGAGACCTACGACATCCCTCTATCTGAACGATTCCTGAGCTTCCCCGTAAGCTCTGTTGATTTTCTGTTGCACTCGGCGTAGGAATTGGCACGACCTGAACACAGACAGCTCATTCGGTTTTTCGATCCTGACCAACTTACCATGCTGTACATGACCATGAAACCCTGAAGGCAGAGGAGAGACGTATGGCTATTTTGCGCGAGCGCCCCTATGGCCAGTTTAACTTTCTGGTCGACCTTGGCGACGGAAACACCGAAGGGCCGCAGGCAGGCTTCCAGGAGGTGAGCGGCATTGGCATGGAAGCCGTCGTGATCGAGTACCGCAACGGCAACTCTAAGGAAAACACTGTGATGAAGCTGACAGGTTTGAACCGGGTCAGCGATGTCACACTGAAACGAGGGATCATCGGCTCGCTGAACCTCTATGCCTGGCTTGACCAAATCCGCAACGGCGACCAGAACGCCATGCGAACCGTGACTATTCAATTACAGAATGAAGATCACAGCGCCGTTGTACAAACCTGGAAGCTCTTACGGGCACGCATCATCAAGCATACGAGCGGTCCGCTCAACGCCAAGGGGACCGATGTCGCCATGGAAGAAATAGTGTTAGCCTACGAGCGCCTGGAACTGGAGTAGGTTCGCGGTTTATCCGCTGGAGTGAACACATTATGGCCGTCATCAGTGAACGACCCTACAAGAACTCAAATTTTCTCGTTGATTTTGGAGAAGGAGACAGCCGTTCTCCTCTTACGGGCTTTGCCGAGGTGCTCTTCTCAGAGTTTATCGTTTACCAACCCGAGGGCCATGAGCGTCCTCACATGGTACCTCAGCCGGTCGAGCCAGCTGACGGTGCGGCTGCCAATCGTCTTGTCCTCAAGCGAGGGATGATGGGGTCTCTGGATCTCTATGCTTGGTGGGATGAGGCTCGGAAGGGAAAAGCCCCGCGACCGCGTACCGTGAAGGTTGAGCTTCTGGGGGAAGACCAGTCAACCGTGGTGCTGACCTGGCGCTTCGACAATGTTCGTCCGGTGAGTCTTTCTTACTCCCCCTTGCGTGCCATGGAAGGAGGCATCCTCATGGAAACGCTGATCTTGGAGTTCAACCGGGTCGAGATGTTGTGAAGAGTAGAAGCTCGGAGCACTACAGACCACAGTATGGTCCAGTTGCAGTGCCGTGCAATCCTGGAAAAAGAGCCTGGTTCCTTTTCTGATGGTTTCGTGGGCCTCCCTCGCCTCCCTCTCGCTGTTCCCCCATCGCCCCAGCAAACGGGTATGAGGCCAGATCTTGACGTCTCCATCCGGATGCAGTAAATAAAATGGGTCGGGAGTCTTTTTATTGACGAAATCGTAGTGTTTTCGGTAGAAGACTCGCATGCCGCGCCATCCACGCCTCGCTGCTGGAGACCTTGCCTATCATGTCATGAACTGCCGAATCGGGCGACTCCCCTTGTTTGACAAGAGAAACACAGGGGCATTCTAAATTTCGAGAAGTGAGTAAGCCCGCGCAATCACTTCGCGGTGCATATCAGGTCGGCAAGTTTCGTCGTTCATCACGCTCCCAAACAATTCGTCGCTCATCGTTCAGCACTCATCATTAGCGACCGTCCTCCCCTCACACATGCGATGGACTAGGCCGACGATATAAAGTAGAATGCTCTTGGTTCCTCTCCTAATCCCGTCGCATGACGTCGTCATAACTCTGTGGGCTTCACCTCGCTAGCGGGGATAGGCCAGTATCCCGGGGAGCATGCATGCAAAAGACCCGCATCATCTGCACGATCGGCCCGGCCACGGAATCCTACGAGATGTTGCAGAAGATGTACGAGGCCGGCATGAATATCGTGCGGCTGAACATGTCCCACGGCGACCACGACTCCCACGCCAAGGTCATCCAGCACATCAAGACACTCAACAGGAAGGTGAAGTTTCCCATCCCCATCCTCTTGGACACGCAAGGCCCAGCGATCCGCACCGGGGACCTTTCCAACGATCTCGATCTGCAGCAGGGCGCCATTGTGTCTGTCACCACGCGCGGGCCGATGGACGTGGAAGAGAGCTCCATCCACATCGACTATGCGGATTTGCTTGAGGCGGTCAACGTCGGGGATAAGATCACCGTGGACAACGGGCTGATCAATTTCGAAGTGCTGGAGAAGCAGGAGCGCTTCATGCGGTGCCGCGTCTTGGACGGTGGGCTCTTGAAGAGCAAGCGTCACGTGAATCTCCCCGGCATCCGGGTCAATCTGCCGGCGATCACGCACAAGGACACCAAGGATATCCTGTTCGGCCTGGAACGGGATGTGGACTTCATCGCCCTGTCTTTCGTGCGCGAGGCCGCGGATATCAAGCAACTCAAGGCACTCATGGGCGACAAAGTCGGAAGGGTGAAGATCATCGCGAAGATCGAGGACCAGGAAGGGGTCCGGAACCTAGAGGAGATCATCAAAGAATCGGACTGCATTATGGTCGCGCGTGGAGATCTGGGAGTGGAGATCAACGTGGAAGATCTGCCGAATGTCCAGCGGACGATCGTGCAAAAATGCGCCGAGTACGGAAAGCGCGTAATCGTGGCAACCCATCTGCTCGAATCCATGATCCACCACCCGCACCCCACGCGCGCCGAGGTCACAGACGTCGCCAACGCGATCTATGAAGAAGTCGACGCCGTCATGCTGTCCGGGGAAACCACGGTCGGGAAGTATCCCTTGAAGTGTGTTGAATACCTGCGCAAGATTGCGCTTAAATCCGAAACGATACCCGGATTGCAGTTTGCAAAACACTTGCGCAACGCGGGAAATAAGCAGCAGCTCGCCGTGGCGGCCGTTCAGCTCGCCCATGGAGTCAAGGCCAAAGGAATCGTCGTGATCACCAGACGGGGACTCATGGCCGATCTCGTCTCAAACTGCCGTCCTTTCTCTACCAACATCTACGCTTTTACCAACATGAGCCAACCGCGACGGACCATGATGCTCAACCGCGGTGTCTTTCCTTTCAAGATCGATTTCAGCTCGGACCCTGAAAAGACTCTGCAAACGGCGTTCCGGATCCTGAAGGACCGTGAACAGTTTCAGGTCGGGGACAAGGCCGTGATCATCTCGGACGTCCTGGCCGAGCAACGGGTCGACTCGATTCAGATTCGTGACGTCCCCTCAGACGATATCCCGCCCGAAGCATCCCACGAGCCACAATGAGCTAACCCCACTTTCGAGGACGCTCGCAAAGGGGGTACAAGAGCGCCTTGCTGTTGAACATGAAACGATGTCAGGACTCATTTCGCGGCGGAAAGAAAAGGGATCGGGAGTCTTTGTTTGGCGGCATAGACTAGGGCATGTCTAGCCCTCCGACACCCCCAGCAGACGCCACGGTCTCCGGCCTCAATTTCTCACGGTTGAACTGCTCGGCGATGCCCCGCTCGTGGAACAAACTCTATCAGTGATGTGGGCTCGCCCGACCACCATTTCTTTCACTTGCCAGAGCGGCCCGCATCAGAAACCCTTGCGTTCGAGCATTTCTGAGAGATACGTTACCTGAAGAATCACGCTAAACCATGACAGGAGAATACGTCGATGAAGACAAAGATACTGATGACCACGTTGCTCTGTTGCGCCATGATCGTTGCGGCAAGTCAGGCTGAGGAAATTGGGAGCGTCGACACGGAATTCAAATGGTTGGGGCCAGATCACAAAATTGTTGTGGAAGCGTTTGACGACCCCAAGATTGAAGGTATTACGTGTTATCTGAGTCGATCTAAAAAAGGTGGTTTGAAAGGGATGGTCGGATTGGCGGAGGAAACTTCCGATGCCTCACTGGCCTGTCGTCAAGTCGGTCCGATTCGCCTCGTGGGTGAGCCGAAAGAAGGAGAACGTGTATTCAGTGAGAGTCGATCTCTAATTTTCAAGAGCCTCCAGGTTGTCCGATTTTTCGACAAGAAACGCCAGACCTACATTTATCTCGCCTATAGCGATCGCGTGATCGAGGGCTCGCCACAAAATTCAATCTCCACCGTACCGATCCAATCCTGGGCGAGTCGATAAGGGCCAGGAGACATTCTATCTACACGTATTTCAGGCTCGAGTGAGAGGGGTCGTGGTGAACTGGCCAGGATTCCGTGAATCCACATAATCGAACCTCCCCTCCGTTCTCGATCACCTTCACCGCCCTTCCTGTTTGTTATAATCCGAGACTGTGGGACGACGCTATCGCATCAGCTCAGCCATCACACTCGCGTGCCTCTCCTCCATCCTGCTCATTCTGGAAGGATGTTCCTCTACGCCACCTCCCTCCGGCGTCCACTTTCCCATCGCCAGCGGCTCCCATACGCTTTTGCCTAATGAACGGCAGCGCATCCTCATCTGGGGAGATCCTCTCTTGGCCCGCGTGGCTGAAGAATGGCTCCGATCTCATCACTATTCACACATCCTGATGCCGCCTCAGATTCCCCACACTTCCTCGGATCGCCAGGCGGCGCTTGCGGTCGCAGCAGAGACGAATGCGGAGTTTGTGCTCGTTCTGGAGCGAGAAGTACTGAAGGAAGGGGCATTGATCCGGGCGAATTGCGGCGCACGCTTCAACATCACTGTCAAGGTGCGAGGCCTTTCAGTGGAACGCGGAGGAAGCGTCCTGCGGGGCAACGCCCATTACCCGCATTGCGTCGAACATAACGACCAGACTGTTCAGAACCTGACTTGCCAAGCCCTTGCCACCGCGTGGGGCTTCCGCTCAGCCGGGCAGCTTGAGATCCCCTCACACCTAGCATGTACAGCTGGCCAGAGCACCCCCACGCCAAACCACTAGATCCACACATGGGATGATTTAAAAGGGTCGGGACTCTTTTCTTACTACCGCTCTTTCCTTCCAGATCAAGCCTTTAACAAAGACTCCCGGCCCTCTTCTCTCGCGTGCAAACTGACAAAAGATTGACACGTTGATCTCCTGCGCACCGTCAATGTTTTGAAAATAGTATAACCAGGTCAACTACGTAAACATTAAGCCGTTGAAATACTTAAGTATGCTGAACTGGTTCGATTCTTGCTTGAGTTCGTCGTCAGCTGTGAACGTCGCCACCTTGGGAGGGATCAATGGAATGTCCGAAGTGCAAAGGGATGATGATGTTGGAGCGGTTTTCTGATTTCTTTCTCGTATTCTATGCATGGAAATGCATGAACTGTGGTGCGATCATCGACCGCACTATTTCCAACAACCGCCGAAAGAGTCTGGCTGCCCGAGAATGCCAGACCGCTGCCGCGCGCTAAGCTTGGGATAACGGGGGTCTCGTCGAAGCAAAGGGGGTCGGGAGTCTAAACTTGACAGGCTCGTCACGGTTCCGCTAGAAGATCCCTTATGCCACGTCGTCCCCGACTCGTTGCCGGCGCCCTTGCCTACCATATCCTGAATCGTAGAGTGGGACGCCTCCCCCTCTTTGAGGAACCCGCCGACTATGCCGCGTTTGAACGAGTCCTGACCGAAGCCCAAGCCCATACTCGCCTCCGCATCGTCGCCTATTGCTTGATGCCGACTCATTGGCATCTCCTGCTCTGGCCGCGGCAGGATGGTGAGCTCTCCGAAGCGCTCCGCTGGATTACGGTCACCCACACCCAACGCTGGCATTCATACCATGACACTGCTGGCACTGGCCCGGTCTATCAAGGCCGCTTCCGGTCGTTTCCAGTCCAAACCGATGCGCATTTCCTGACGGTTGCCCGTTACGTGGAGCGTAATGCGCTGCGAGCCAAGCTCGTCAGACAGGCTGAAAACTGGCGATGGTCCAGCTTGTGGCGACGAGTCCAAGGCGATCCCAAACTCACGACCTGGCTGAGTGACTGGCCGGTGGACTTACCACGAAATTGGGTCGCGCGGGTGAATCGTCCTGAAACCGGCGAGGAATTGGACGCGCTCCGCCTCAGTGTGCAACGTGGCCGTCCATTTGGCGAGGAAGGCTGGGTACGACGGATGGCGAAGCG
>JANPKE010000010.1:0-6979 GCA_031425875.1 Nitrospirota bacterium | reverse complement strand
ATGCAATTACAGATAGGTCAGCTTGCCCTGGTCACCCTTGATGGATTCGACGAGATAATAGGTGAGGGCGCCGTTGAACGAGCCTCCGATGTGGGCATCGGCAGAGGTTTGGGTATCGCGACAGCCGGTGATCAGCATCTCTTGAATGTCGGCATGGACAATATCGCTCTTTCGCTTGCGCCCGCGTGGAGCCTTGCCCAGCTTCCCTCGAAGTGTCCCGCGCAGTTTCCTGCCGGACTCGGTCGCCATCAGATCCAGGGGGCACGGAAGGAATCGTTCTCTTCTAGGGAAGGTCTGGTTTATTCCCCGTTGGTGATGTGCTATGAGGAATGCAACACTGACCGGGAGACACACGCTCATGCACCAACAGACCTTTGCAGAAGTCTCATTCGAACCGTATCGCAAGCCCACTCGCCGCGAGCAGTTTCTCAACGAGATGAATCGCGTGGTGCCGTGGGCGGAATTGGTGACGGTCATCGAGCCGGTGTATCCCAAAGCCGACGGGCCGGGGCGTCCACCGGTCGGGATCGAACGGATGCTGCGCCTCCAGTGCCTGCAACAGTGGTTCAACCTGTCGGACCCAGCCGTGGAAGAGGCGCTGTACGACTCACGTGCCATGCGGCAGTTCGTGGGGATTGATCTGGGCCGCGAGCCCGTGCCCGATGAGACCACGATCTGCAAGGTTCGACATCTGTTGGAAACTCACCGGTTGGGCCAGCAACTTTTTGCACGAATCGGGGAGTATCGGACGAAGCAGGGGCTGCAGGTGAGCCGAGGCACCATCGTGGACGCGACTATCATCAGTGCGCCCAGTTCGACGAAGAACCGGACCAAGGCGCGGGATCCCGAGAGGCATCAGACGAAGAAGGGCCACCAGTGGTACGTCGGCATGAAGGCGCATATTGGTGTGGATAGCCAGACCAAGCTGATTCATTCGGTCGCGGCCACGGCGGCGAATGTGCATGACAGCCAAGTGTTACCGGAGTTGCTGCATGGTCAAGAGACGCGGGTGGGGGGCGACTCGGCGTAGAGGGGGCCACGTGACGTGATCCGGCAACACGCCCCCAAGGCCAAGAGTTTCATCCAGGCGAACGCGCATCGGCATCGGCCACTGAGTGAGGAGGAGCGAACCCGGAATCGTACGAAGTCGAAGGTCCGGGCGAAGGTTGAACATGCGTTCTTGGTAATCAAGCGAATCTTCGGCTGGACCAAAGTCCGCTACCGCGGGTTGGCGAAGAATACCCACTGGCTGCATATCAGCTGCGGGTTGGCAAATCTGTACGTAGCGCGGCGGCGGCTCGTGGCGGGAACGTAGGGAATGTGTATCCGGAGGTGGGCAGCGGGCCATCGGAGGATGAGGGCGCCCCATAAAAAGGCTCCTGGACCCGCGGATGCGTAGATTTCCTCTGGTGATTACCTCAAAAACAGATTTCCAAGTGGAAACGTGAATTAATCAGACCTTCCCTAGTCAAACATCGATAGCTGCGGATTGCATGTACCCATCATCGGTGTAGTCATCCTGATAGACGGCTCTCTTATCACCAACACAACGGACGGAGGAACAGGGTTGTCAATAACCTGCTCTATGATCAGAAGCAGCCCTTTTCCAATTTGTCTATTGCCTATGGACAGGATCTGGATAAGTGGGGTAATACTCTCCTCGTTGCGGCCAGGGAAGACGTTCATGAAACGCTGCCTGTCAGTGAGAGCCGCAAAGACCTACACCTAGGGGTTCCCCTAGCTTTGACCTAATACCTTCGGTTCTACGATGTGTGCATACTTGACCAGGAGGGGAGGGCTGCTGCATGCAGGAAATTAACGAGGTGTTACCAAAAGAGACGAGAAAGAGCGAGGCGGCAATGGTCCAAAGCGAAGAGTATCTCACCGCAATATTAGAGGTCGTCAATGATGCCATTTTAATCCTCGATTCAAAATATCGAGTGGTCTCGGGGAACGCTCTGGCCGAACGACTGTATAGCTATTCTTTGGCGGACCTGCGCAGGAAAAGTCTCTACGACCTTCGTAGTTCGGACACGCATTCGGCTATCGAAGCGCAGATGCAGCGATCGCTCCAGCACAATGGTGCGAGGTGGGAAACCCTTCATCAGCGGAAAGATGGAACCTTCTTCCCTGTTGAAATCAGTTCCAAGCCATTCCCTATGGGCGAGGAGATGCATTTCATCCACATCATCCGAGACATTACCGAACGTAAAACACAAGAAGACGCTTTACGCGCGAAGGAATCCGAACTTCGAGACTTCATTGAAAACGGGACCGAAGGGTTGCATTGGGTCGGCCCCGATGGTCGAATTCTGTGGGCCAATGAAACCGAACTGAACATGCTTGGCTATCCGCGAGAGGAATATATTGGGCATCACATTGCGGAATTTCATGCCGATCAATCGGTCATTGACGACATCTTAAAGCGTTTGAGTCGGGGTGAGATCTTGGCGGGTTACGAAGCACGTCTGCGTTGCAAAGACGGCTCAGTTCGCCACGTGCTGATTAACTCAAGCGTGCTCTTTAACAACGGCGAATTTGTCCATACACGCTGTTTTACACGGGATATCACAGACCGTAAGCTAGCGGAGGAAGCTCTTCGAGATAATGAACGACGGTTCCGCGAGATGATCGACGCGCTACCGACTCCAATCTATACGACGGATGCGGAAGGTCGCCTCACGCATTTCAATCCAGCCGCCGTGGAATTCTCAGGGCACGTGCCGGTCTTGGGTTCTGACCAATGGTGTGTCAGCTGGAAGCTTTACCGCCCTGATGGCACCCCATTGCCGCATGATGAATGTCCCATGGCCATCGCGCTGAAACATGGCCGCATGCTGCGGGGGGTTGAGGCCATTGCGGAACGGCCAGATGGAAAGCGCATCTGGTTTACTCCCTATCCCACAGTCCTTCGTGATGCCGGCGGTCGGATTGTAGGCGGAATCAACATGCTGGTCGACATCACGGAACGCAGACAGGCGGAGGGCGCGAGAGCACATCTGGCAGCCATTGTGAACTCTTCTGATGATGCCATCATCAGCACGGACTTAGATGGTGTGATTCAGTCCTGGAACCCCGCGGCTGAGCAGCTCTTCGGCTATACCGCCGAAGAAGCGATTGGTCGCCACGTGAAGTTTCTCATTCCGTCGGACCGCCACGAAGAGGAGCCGCGAATCCTCCAGCGCATTTCTGCCGGTGAACCGATCGACCATTATGAAACAGTCCGGCGGCATAAGGATGGCGGGTTGATTGACGTGTCGGTGACTGTCTCGCCTATGCGTGATGGCCACGGGCGGATCATTGGAGCATCAAAAATCGCCCGGAATATTACAAAGCAGAAGCTCGCCCACCATCGCGACCAAGAACTCTTCAGACTTGCGACTGCGGTGAACAGCGCGCACGCATTACCCGAGATCTACGAGCAAGTGCTCGACGCCATCATGAGTTCTTTGCAGGCTGACCGCGCCTCGATTCTGCTCTTCGATCCCGATGGCATCATGCGCTTTAAAGCCTGGAAAGGATTATCAGACTGCTACCGAAAGGCGGTGGAGGGTCATTCACCGTGGAAACCGGACGCACAGACGCCCAGGCCGATTGTCATGAGCGATATTGAAGCCGCTGACCTCTCCTCAGAGCTCAAGACGGTCATTCTCAAAGAAGGGATCCGTGCGCTCGCCTTCATTCCCCTTACGTATGCGGGCCATCTCATCGGGAAGTTCATGGCGTATTTCCCAGAGCCGCGTGCATTAGATACGGAGGACGTGCAACTGGCGCAAGCCATTGCCGATACCCTGGCATTGGGCATTGAGCGCCACCGAGCAGAAGAGATCCTTAAGCAGAGCGAAAGCAAACTGCGCCAGGCACTGGAAGCCGGCCGGATGGGATCATGGGAATGGGATCTCATCACCAACAAGGTCTCTTGGTCCCCTCAGCTGGAGGCGCTTCATGGGCTCGCCCCAGGGACCTTTGACGGCTCATTCGAAGCGTATCAAAAAGACATCCACCCGGAAGACCGTGAGCGAGTCCTGACCTCCATTGCCAAGACGCTTGAGGAGGGCACCGAACACCATATCGAGTATCGTATACTGTTCCCCGATGGAACCGTGCATTGGGTCGAAGGCAAAGGGACGCTCTACCGGACGCCAGAGGGCAGCCCTACAAAGATGGTTGGCGTCTGTGGTGACATTACTGAGCGTAAGCAGACGGAGGAGAAGTTGCGTGCGAGTGAACGCCTGATGCGGGCCGTTTTCAATCAGCAGTTCGCGTTGAGCGCCCTGCTTTCGCGCGAGGGACAAGTCCTGCGATTCAGTGAATCCGTGTATAAAAACAACAAAGGGACAGACATCAACCCCGAAGACCTGATTGGTCGAAGTTTCCTTGAGGCTCCTTGGTGGCGCGGTTTGCCTGATACGGTCGGCAACTGGCGCCGGCAATTCTCGGAAGCACTAAGCGGACCGGGACCTGCGCGCGGCGAAGCGCCCTATCGTCACGGCAACGGAGATCTGCGTTATGCGATGAACACCGTCACGGCGCTGCGCGACGACGACGGGAACGTCGAGTATTTGCTGTGTGAAGGCATGGACATTACCGAGATCAAGCAATCGCAATTGCGTCTGAAACACTCGGCAGAAGACCTCGAACGGCAGGTCACCGTACGCACCGCTGAGCTTCTCGAGACACACGACCGCCTGCGGGCGCTCGCGACCGAACTGAATCTCGCCGAACAACGGGAGCGAAAGCGCTTGGCCGTTGAGCTGCACGATCACCTGCAACAGACCTTGGTATTGGGCAAGTTTAAGATAGGGCATGCGAAGCGGCTTATGCAGACCCTCCCTGAGTGTCTCGAGGTCGTCAAGGAGTTCGACGAGATCTTTACGGAAGCCTTAAAGTATACACGAACACTCGTGGCTGAACTTAGCCCACCCGTGTTAAGGGATCACGGCTTGACGGCCGGACTGCGATGGTTAGCCGAGTACATGAAGAAGCACGAGATGACCGTGCTCCTCAAGGTTCCGGAGGGTCTTGATCTAAAACTGCCGGAAGATCAGTCGGTGTTGCTGTTCCAATCAGTCCGAGAACTGCTCATCAATGCCGCCAAACATGCCCAGACGAATTCCGCCTCGGTGACATTGCAACATGGTGAGGACTATTTATCAATCCAGGTGCATGATGAAGGCCAGGGATTTGATGTGTCCTGCACGACTGACTCAAATGAACAGTCTTCAAAGTTCGGCCTGTTCAGTATTAAGGAACGTATGAGAGCGCTCGGAGGGGCGTTTGCGATTGAGTCTGAACCTGGACAAGGAACCACGGCCTTGCTCACCTTGCCCCTCGTATACCGGCCAGAGGCCCACATCCATAATGGCCAGGCATTTTCTCGAGTGGACAATGAAAAGCTTCGCAAAGCAATGAACTCTTCTTCCGCATCAGTCATTCGCTTAGTGCTTGTTGATGATCATGCGATGGTGCGGCAGGGGTTAAGAACGATGTTGGAACACTATGCGGAGATCGTCATCGTGGGGGAAGCCAAGGATGGAAATGAAGCCATCGACCTTGTGGACAAACTTCGTCCTCAAGTCGTCGTCATGGATGTCAATATGCCGCGGCTCAATGGCATTGAGGCGACGGCCCGCATTAAAGAGCAATATCCGGATACCTGCATTATTGGAATTTCGGTGAATGCGGGAGAGGAGAATCAGGATGCGATGAAGCTGGCAGGAGCGATCCTCTTGCTCACCAAAGAAGCTGCCGTAGATGAACTCTATCACGCGATCCGCGCTGGATTAGGTCTTCCTTCGTTATCCCATGCAACATGAGAAACGTCTCGAAAGTCATACCGTCATAAAAAAAAGCAATCGATGCTTGGGCATTCCTCGTCTTGCATGACCCGTTCATCAAAACTGAAGTTTCGAGGGTAGGCGAAAGGACGGGGGAAGGCCCGTGAACGCGGATGGGGAAGGTGGTTGCCGCGTCCAATGCTGATGTTCAGACTCGAATCATAAGCGAGGAGCCGTCACGCATACACTCCCGATGTGATCCTGGGTTCGTCCGTATTTCTCAACCTGTCTCGTTAAGGTCACCTGACCATGCGATGTGACCGGCTCGGAATACCGCAACGGGTCTGTTTGTGGAGGGAGACATGCCCCGACCGCTGTAGATAGGCGCGATAAGTTTTGGGTTGGTGCATTTACCCATCGGCCTATACGAACCAAGGATCCACACGCGAGGACTACACGCTTCAGCGCGGCCCGTTTGTATTACGGCCTTTGTGGCCTCATGCTTGATGGGACTGATTGTCGCGTAGCCGCCGTGCTCTGTCCGACGGTAGAGCCTCTCTAACCCTCGGTCCTCCACTACGACGCGATCGATCTATCTGACGAGGTCAAATACTAAAGGTTTGCTCTTGTGACCTGCGGTCACGAAAGCTCACGGGCAATGATAACGTGTCCTAAGTCAATGATTTTCAGCCGAAATGGGAAACCACTGTTACGAGAGTTTTCTCTCACAGTCTGCTTGCTAGTCATGCCCGCTTCGTATGATCACCGAACTTCGAGCGCATGAGGCTTACTTCTCTAGCCAAGGGGAAGTAACCATAAAAAGAATTAGAGATTAATACCTGCTAATCTATATTCCTTCGACCGTAGACCAGTTTGTTGTGCGACCGCACGCATCAGTTTCGAGAATAATAAAAATAATGTCGATACCACCTTGACTCTTGCAAAGCGCGCTGTTATCTTACCTCCTGTTCGTTGGTACTGTGTTCCTGCCTGATGACCGCGCCTGACGGCGAGTCACGGTGCGGTGCCAAGGGGAAACTACCCGAAGCAAAAGGTTTCGAGCGGGTCCCTTGACACGAGTTGTAGCACGTTGTATAGTGCACGGCTCGCGTGAAGAACGCGATTGTTCTTTGAAAACTGAATAGAGGAAGTTAAGCAAGGTGTAAGGTGTATTGAAGTGGTGGCCCTTGGTCCAAATTCTA
>JANPKE010000009.1:0-3592 GCA_031425875.1 Nitrospirota bacterium | reverse complement strand
GCGAGCATAATCGGGTGATTGAGTTGACGGTCGAGGTGGTCCGAAAGCGGGTACCGGTGATTGCCGGAACCGGTTCGAATAGCACCGAAGAAGCCATCACCCTCACGAAACATGCAAAGCAGGCCGGAGCCGACGGCGCGTTGCTCATTACTCCCTACTACAATAAACCTACCCAGGAAGGACTCTATCGACACTATATGGCTGTTGCAGGAGCCGTTGACCTGCCCTTACTCCTGTACAATATCCCCGGTCGTACTGGAGTCAACATGCTACCGTCGACGATCGCCCGACTCTTAGACATGAAAATGATCGTCGGGGTTAAGGAAGGGAGTGGCTCGGTCCAACAGGCCTCAGATATCGTGCAGATGTGCGGTGAGCGCCTAACCGTGCTGGCCGGCGACGACTCCCTCACGTTACCGATGATGGCAGTCGGCGGAAAGGGTGTGATCACCGTAACGGCCAATATCGTGCCGATGGAAATGGCCGGTCTTGTGAAGGCCTTTGCCGAGGGACGAATCGACGAAGCGCGACGGATTCACTTTAAGCTCTCTCCCCTCTTTGCGGCGTTGTTCTATGAGACCAATCCCATTCCCGTTAAAGAAGCGTTAGGACTCATGAGGAAGATTGACCCAGAATTGCGCTTACCGCTCTGCCCAATGGCACAAGACACACGAGAGAAATTGGTTCGGGTCCTCAAGGATGCAGCGTTAATCTAACTTGAGCAAGGTCTAGGTGTAAGACAAAATGATCAAGCTCATTGTAGCGGGTGCGGCCGGCCGAATGGGTTGCCGACTAGTGTCACTGATCCGCGATTCAACGGCGTTGACATTGGCAGGGGCTTTGGAGGGAAAAGGACATCCGGCGTTAGGGGAGGATGCAGGCGAGACTGCGGCCTCAGGTCGTGCCGGCATTCCCATCACAGATGACCTCTCCATTCTGATGGAGCGAGGAGAAGTTGTGATCGATTTTTCCTCGCCCTCGGCGACATTGGAGCATATGCGGACCGTTGCTCACCATCGACGGGCCATGGTGATCGGGACCACCGGATTTTCGGCTATTCAACTCGATGAGCTGAGGTCACTGGCCCAGCAAATTCCATGCGTCTTTTCTCCGAACATGAGTGTTGGAATCAACCTGATCTGCAAAGTCATCGGCGAAATGGCCAGAACGCTTGGGGACGAGTACGACATCGAAGTCATTGAAGCCCACCACCGACTCAAAAAAGACGCGCCGAGCGGCACGGCCCTCAAGATTGCCGAAGTCCTCGCCCGTTCGGTGAGCCGAGACTTGGACCAAGTCGGAGTCTATGCCCGCAAGGGACTCATCGGAGAGCGAACTAAAGCAGAAATCGGAATACAAACCATTCGCGCTGGTGATATCGTCGGCGACCACACGATTCTGTTTGGTGGCATGGGAGAGCGAATCGAGGTCACTCATCGGGCCAGTAGCCGGGATACGTTCGCCCTGGGAGCCCTGCGAGCCGCAAGGTGGGTCGTCCGCCAACCGCCTGGGTTATACGACATGATGGATGTTTTGAACCTTCGTTGACCATCTTCTAGCTGCGCCTCGGCATCGATCCACTTGATGCCTACGCCTTCAATGAATGCACGGGTTGAAGTGCAGTCATACAACACCCTCCCGCAGGATATTCAGGTATGCTGTGGCTCACTGAATAGGTAGCGCTTCTAGCTGACGACTTTGAATCCGTTACCGATCATGAAGAAAAAAAGAATTGGCAGTCAATGCCATGATTTGTGGTTGGTTTCCGCCTAGCCACTGGCGAACGGAGATTAACCGTCACCGGTGATCTTCGGAGCAACCATTCCCCACAGTGAGTTGAATGTTGCTGAGATCAAACCTGAGCTCGCAACCATCCTGCTCGTCAGTAGGTAGTGGGTTGGAGACTGACAGGAAGAATTAGTGGCGAGCCGTAATCGGTCGAGGTTCTTGATCCGCTGCTTTCCGACGACCACAGTTCAAACAAGCAAACACAGTGATCGCAAGACCGGCGTCCAAATCCACCGCCCGTTCCGGTAACATCGCACCATGGCATTTATCGCATGTCTTCATGGTCGGCACTGTAGCACCATAGAATTGAGAAACCAATACTCCTGAAGTACTGGATGGCACTGGCAAGAGTCCTAATGAGACCTAGCGCTATAGGCCATTTGCGCATTATCCATCGATCTGATTTACGATCTGTAACAGGTCTATTCTTGACAGGCCTATCCTACTCGCATAGGATTGTGGCCCCAATTGAATAACCCACTATGTATAGATTAATCCTAGCCATTTTGCTTTTCACAATTCTTTACTTCTTGCTCCGACAAATATTTCGTGGATTCAACAAGCCTATTGAGGATAGCCGGAAGAAATCGTCCGTACGAGTCCAAGATGAAGAACAAGATCAGATGGTCGAGGATCCAGTGTGCCACATATTCGTCCCGAAGCGAATTGCCGTGATCGAGACGATCGGTGCACGGGAATACTGTTTTTGCAGCCAGGAGTGTGCGGTGAGGTTTCGGAGTGAGCACCCCGTCTAGCAGGGGCTATTCAAAAGCTTTACGAAATCGTTGCCGTACAAGGAAGATCCTGACAATTGTTTAGCAACAAAGTTTTGTTAGCAGCCTGAATAGGTGTAGTCGGAAAGTTTCTCTTCTTTGTCGAACTTGAGGGTGATCTGACATTGATTAGGAGAGAAATTGAAGAATGGAGCCCCTGATTTTCCTCCGGCTATACGATAGTAGGTCCAGGTCTCTCCACCAAAAAATCTGGAGGCCTTACCATCTGGAGCCCCCCAGTTCTTTTCGAACCAGCCTTTATCTTTTCCCTGAAGCTCGGCCGGTTTCAGCGAAGCCTCAAGGTATGGGCTCTTCCCTGAACAGGCTGGAATGACAAGGGAAAAGAGCAGCAACCAGACAAATCGTTTCATCGTGCTATTTCCTCTAAGACCAATGGGCATGTTCAAACGGGAAATTCTATCTCCGGCTCGAAAGCCTGTCAAACTTTTGTATCGACTTCTTGCAGTGAAGTTGAGTTCTCCATACAATGACCGATAAGAACGATATTGACTCACGATCTCTTCGCTAGGAAAGGGACCATTATGAAAATCTATCTCGATACAGCTAACGTCAAGGAAATCCTTGAAGCGGCAAGCTTTGGATTACTCGACGGCGTGACCACGAATCCCTCCTTGGTCGTTAAGGAAGGCCGAAGTTTCCGCGAAATGCTGCAAGAGGTCTGCAAGATCGTGGATGGACCCATTAGCGCTGAGGTTGTGAGTGTGGAAGCTGACGCCATGGTGAAGGAAGGTAAAGAGCTCGCCAAGATCCACAAGAACATCGTGGTAAAGTGCCCGCTGATTCCGGAAGGCCTCAAAGCCACGAAGCGCCTGGCGGCCGAGGGAATCAAAGTGAACGTGACTCTCTGTTTTTCACCGACACAGGCGCTGTTGGCGGCCAAAGCTGGCGCCTGGTGCGTCTCGCCTTTTATCGGGCGGCTCGACGATATCAGCACAAGCGGCATGGAGCTCATTCGACAAATCTTAACGATCTATAAGAACTATGACTACAAGACCTTGGTGTTAGTGGCA
>JANPKE010000008.1:0-2002 GCA_031425875.1 Nitrospirota bacterium | reverse complement strand
GAGTATAATGACATGAATTCATGCCTATGATTGGACTTCTGGTACTACTCGTTGGTCTCCTGACACTCTTCTCTCATCCAACCTCGTCGTGGGCTGGGACGAAGTATGAGGAGGGCCTCAAGCAATTGGCGGACGGGGTGGCTGAAGGAGCCGCCAAGGCGAAAAAACAGCGCCTGGCTTTTCTCGACTTCACCGATGGAAAAGGGGAATCGACTCCGATGGGACAGTTCCTGGCCGAGGAACTCGGGACACAGATCATGGTGGCCGGTGAATTGACGGTGGTGGATCGCACCCTTGCCTACTCGACCCTGAAGAAGCTCCACGTTGATCACATCGACTCGGCCCACGCGAAGACCGTACAGCAGGCGGCCAAAGCGATACGCGCCGACCTGTTTGTGGGCGGCGTGATCCTCGACACGCCCGATGGCCTACAGATCACCGTGCGGCTCATCAGCCCAACGAATGCCCAGCCGATCCGGGCGATACGAGGGCTGCTGCCCAAAGCAGGCCCCTTGAACGCGTTCTTCAAAAAAGAGGAGACTCCGCAATCGATCGTGAAGGTCGAGAGTCTCAAAGAGGCCCCGACGCCGGTCGGTTTAGGGACGTACCGGAACGAGTACTACGAAATGGTAGTCCGATCGATCGAACTGCAGGCCAACCGAGCCAAGGTGGATCTCACCATCGAAAACCTTTCCCGACGCGATCTGAAGCTCCTCTGTCGTTTGCAGGAAACTCTCTTGAAGGACGAACAGGGAACGGCTTGGCATCAAGGCGTTGGGGACAATCGAGAAGGTCTGTGTACCCGTGGCATCGAACTCTCCCCTCGCCGGAAGGAACGGGCCGTCCTGACCTTCACCGGCTCATCGGAGACAGCAGCCACTCAATTTACACTTCATTTTCACGAAACGTTACCGAGACGAGACGCCTCTTTTGTCATCGATGGCTTAAAAGTTACCTCGCCGTCGGAACCGGCGCAGACGACACCATAAAAGGATCGCACATGTCGAAGACGTTAAAACAAGTGTTGACCATCGCGGGCTCGGATTCCGGCGGAGGCGCGGGTATCCAAGCCGATATCAAAGCCATGTCGGCCAACGGGGTGTTCGCCATGTCCGTCATCACGGCGATCACGGCCCAGAATACCGAAGAGGTGACGGATGTCTTCGAGTTGCCACCGGCCATCATCGCCTCGCAACTCGACGCGGTCTTCGATGATTTCGACGTCGCTGCCGTGAAGACCGGGATGTTGTCCTCGACGGCCATCCTCGAGGTCGTCGTCACCATGCTGGCACCTCAGCACGTGACCAACCTGATCGTGGATCCGGTGATGATTTCCAAGAGCGGTCATGCTCTCTTGCGACCAGATGCGGTCGAAGCGGTCAAGACCAAGCTGTTGCCGCTCGCCTTGGTCGTGACACCGAACGTACATGAGGCGCAGCAGCTGTCGGGAATTGAGATTACCTCCTTGGCCGATGCGCGGCGAGCCGCCAAGGTCATTCATGGTTTCGGATGCAAATATGTGCTGATCAAAGGCGGCCATCTGCTCAACGAACGGGCGACGGATCTGCTCTATGACGGACGATTTTTTAATATCTTGAAGGGGGAGTTCATTGAGACCCGCCATACGCATGGCACCGGTTGTACGTTCGCCTCCGCGCTGGCGGCACATCTGGCACTAGGACGATCCGTCCTGGATGCGGCGCAGGCCGCAAAATCGTACGTCACTGAAGCGATCCGTCATGGGCTGGCAATCGGTCATGGACAAGGCCCGACGGATCATTTTTATTTCCTCGAGCGGTAACTGTACACCCATGTTTGCACGAACCTATCAACCCCTCTCGTTGTGCTTCACTGGCCTCGGCTGGCTGGTGCTGTCCTCGATTCTCGGCCTGGCGATTCTTGTCGGGCTGGTCCGTGGCACTCCGCTACCGTCATGGGTCCGGATGCTTCATGTCCATGCGGTCTTGGTCGGCGGTGTGGCCCAGATTATTCTCGGCGGATT
>JANPKE010000007.1:0-3110 GCA_031425875.1 Nitrospirota bacterium | reverse complement strand
GATTACGGACCCCAAGTCAGCTGCAAGAGGCCTCGGATGGGTTGTCGCTGAAATGGAGCGGCGGTACAAGCTGCTGGCGGAAGCCGGTGTGCGGAACATTGATGCGTATAATCGAAAGGTTGCTGGTTTGCATGAGGTATTTGCTGAAAATAACGCATCAGGTGTCGGGCAGACTGAGCTTCCGATGAAGTTTCTCTCTGAAGAAGAGCGCCTCTCTGCCGGTGAAACCTCGATCGCCGAGGGTGAGCGGGGTTGCATGCAACCGAAACCGACGCCGCCGGAACCGTTGCCGTTTATCGTCGTCATGATCGACGAACTGGCGGATCTCATGATGGTCGCTCCGAAAGATGTGGAAGACAAGATCGCCCGACTTGCGCAGATGGCGAGAGCGTCCGGCATTCATCTGGTGCTGGCCACGCAGCGTCCATCCGTCGATGTACTGACCGGTCTGATCAAAGCGAATTTTCCCGCACGTATCGCGTTCCAAGTCTCTTCGAAGACCGATTCGCGAACCATTCTTGATGCGAACGGAGCGGAGGCTCTCCTCGGCCGGGGCGATATGCTGTACCTAGCCTCCGGCACGGGTCGTCTCGCGCGTCTGCATGGGTCTTTTGTGTCGGATGACGACGTCCGCTCGGTGGTGGAATTTGTGAAGAAACAGGCCCTGCCGATCTATAATCAGGAGTTGCAGTCCCTCAAGTTGGAAGAGGCGGCTGAGGAAGAGGCTAAAGACGAGGTGTACGAGCAAGCGAAAGAACTGGTCCTGTCGACGGGGCAGGCCTCAGCTTCGTTGATTCAGCGCCGACTGCGAGTCGGCTATCCTCGGGCGGCGCGCATGATCGAACAGATGGAATCGGAAGGTATTGTGGGGGCGGCGGGTCGTGATGGGCGTCGGGAGGTGCTTGGACGGCGCGGCCCGGTTGGTGCGGCGGAAGTATGATGCGCTGGTGGCTTGGAGTCTCATTGAGTATCATGTTCGTCTTCCCTGCCTGGGCGGCAGACGGACCAGTTGATCAAAAGGCCTTGCAAGAGGTTCGTGAAGTTGTCAAACAGTTGCAAGCGCGATACGAGAAGACGAAGGATCTTCAGGCCGACTTTTCTCAGAAAACCAGGATTGAAGGGTTTGAGCGGCCTGTGACGTCGTCCGGCAAGGTCTATATCAAAAAGCCTGGCCGATTACGGTGGGACTACTTGGATCCGGCGACTGAGCAAATCTACGTTAACCAGGAGGACGTGAAGGTCTACGTTCCTGAACATAAGCAGGTCCTGGTCGGGAAGCTCACACAGATGGCTGCTTCCAAAGCGCCATTGGAGCTGTTGCAGGGAGCGGCAAAATTGGATGAATCCTTTGAGATTGAGCCTACAAGGGGAAACACTCGCGGAGTCGGGGGGATGCCGCTCATCACGCTGATTCCCAAAGCCAAGGTGCAGGAATCCACCCAGAATCTTCAGAGGATCGTGGTCGAGGTCTTCCCTAAAACCTACTTTATCCGCACAGTGTCCCTCCATGAGGTTAGTGGCAACGTCGCCGTCTTCGAATTTTCGAACTTGAAACCAAACCTGGGATTAGGTAATGAGGTGTTCGACTTTAAGACACCGGCGGATGCGGAGGTCGTCAGGGCTCCGGTATTGAATGGGCCGTAGGTCATGCGACGACCGTGGCAGACGTCAAGGGGCAACCGTCAAACCGTGGCAGACGCGGGACTGTCTTAGGATGGACGCCTCACGGGTGGCACCTTGAATCAAGGAATGGTGAGGCATGACAGTTGAGACAGGCAACGTGGCCGAGGCCGTCGATCAAGCGGTCGCCATCTTGGATTTTGACCGGCTTCACCAGGAGTATTGGGAACAGAACGAGTTCATCGTCATCAAGCAGTTCTTGCCCCGAGCCTTCGTTGAGGAGGTGCTTGTTCCCCAGGCCCAGGGTGTGAAGGCGGAACTCAATCGAAACTACATTCCTGGCCACAAGAAGGGCGGGAGCGTCAGCTACTATACCGTGCAGGAGAAAGCTCCCCGCTTTCTCGACCTCTATCGGTCCGAGTCATTCCGGGCATTCCTGAACCGGCTCGTTGAGGCAAAACTGATGTTCTGTCCGGACAACGATCCCCATTCCTGCGCCCTCTACTACTACACTGAACCGGGTGACCACATTGGGTTCCACTACGATACGTCATACTACAAGGGCGCTCGCTACACGATTCTGATGGGGCTTGTTGATCGGTCAGCCCAGTGCAAGCTGGTGTGCGAGCTGTTCAAGGGCCATCCGACCAAGCAGTCTCGCCATCTTGAGCTCGTGACTGAGCCGGGGGATATGGTGATTTTCAACGGTGATAAACTCTGGCATGCGGTCACGCCTCTCGGAGAGGGTGAGGAGCGGATTGCCTTAACAATGGAGTATGTCACCAATCCGGAGATGGGCACCGTCAAGCGGCTCTATTCGAACCTCAAAGATTCATTTGGCTATTTCGGCTTCGCCGCCGTCTTCAAGCGGGCTCTAGGCCTCAACCGGTCCAAGTGATGTAAATTCCTGCTTGTTTGATTGCTCTTCCTGATTCAGAGTGTGTCGAAGATCATGCCATGCCGATGGCTTGGCGAAGTATCGTGCACAGCTCTTCTCGTTCCCACGGTTTGGTCAAATGGGCATAGGCGCGTAGGGACCCCAGGTTCCTATGTGAAGCCGTTAAGACAATCACGGGAAGGGAGGGAGTTGAGACTTGGAGCTTCTCCAAAATCGAGCAACCATCTCCGTCAGGTAATCCAAGATCGAGGAGGACTGCATGGTAGGCATGTTGTTCGATGGATGAAAAGGCCTGGCGACAGGTCTGGGCACAGTCGACCTGGAAGCCTTCGAATTCGAGCAAGTCTTGCAAAGCCATTGCGATATCAGGGTCATCCTCGACAACCAATATGGAACGCGCTGTTCTCGCTTCGACCCTCGTGTCTGCACTCAGCTTGTGATCTGGGTCTAATGCCTGCTGTGGGCGAGTTGTCTCAGAATTGAAAATGAAAGGAGCTGTCTGAACCGGGCTCACTTGGTCTCGCGGCAATGGGATGAGTGCCAAGCCGAGCTGGGCCTGATCCAGAGGGGATATGGGATTGTGGGAAAGAGG
>JANPKE010000006.1:0-4897 GCA_031425875.1 Nitrospirota bacterium | reverse complement strand
CCGGATATTGCGCGACACAAAGGTGCCGGTATCGACTTCATTGGGTACAATCTTCGACTTGGCCGGCACGAGGACCACGTCGTCGTACGTCAGTCCGAGTCGCGGTTCTTTATCAAGCATCGCTCCCTCTTCACACGTTCTGCGTTCGTTGCATGTTCTCCACCTCGGCCAGCTCCTCCGCCTCGCCTTGCAACCGTTCGCTGCCCTCGTCCGCCGGCATGAACTGCTGCACCCGCGTGTTGCCGCTGTCCACGACAAAGACGCTCCCCTTCGCATCGACGGCGATCCCGTAGGGAAAATTGAATTGCCCGTCGCCATTGCCAAACCCGCCCCACTGGGTGATGAAATTGCCCTCGCGGTCGAACTTTTCAATCCGATGATTCCCCGTATCCGTCACATAGACATGTCCCGCTCCGTCGACGATGATCCCCCACGGCGAGCGCAATTGTCCAGCCTCTTGCGCCAGAGCACTGCTGGCATGCCCGGCGGCTGAACTGCCTCCCCACTTGGTCAACAGCTGTGGTAAGACGTTGGTACTGGTGTCAAATTTCTGGATGCGGTGATTGCCCATATCGACGACATAGACCGTCCCGTCCTCTTGATCAACCGCCACCCCGCGCGGGAAATAGAACTGCCCGTCACCGTTGCCGAAGCTGCCCCAGGCCATGATGAACTCGCCCGACATGTCGAATTTCTGCACGCGGAAATTGGCGCTATCGACGACGTACATGTAGCCGCGCACGCGGTCGACCGCAATCCCCCAGGGAGCATTGAACTGGCCTTCGCCGTTTCCACGCGAACCAAATTTCATCATGTACCCGCCGAGCTTCCCATCAAACTTTTGAACCCGGTGGTTGTTGGTATCCACCACCCAGACATCGCCCTTGCCGTCGCAGGCAATACCGGTGGGATTGTGAAAATTCGCATTGGCCGAGCCAAAACTCCCCCACAGAATGATGAAGTTCCCGGCATTGTCGAACTTCTGCACACGATTGTTGCCGTTGTCGACGACAAACAGCGACCCTTGCTGATCGGCGCACAGCCCGTACATCGGCGCGATAAACTCTCCGCCGTGCAACAACGACGCACCCCGCCCAGGCTTTCCCCACTTCGACACGCACAGATAGCCGGACGTGTTGACCAAAATAGTCGTGCTGGCCGGCGTGGAGACATTGTTGCCGATATCTTTGAACCACACATAAATGGTTTTGTGCCCATCTCCAGGCGAGAGAATGAATGGAATCGTGGCTCCGAACTTGATCGCAGATGTCACATCCACCCACCCAGGCGTGCCGGCCACCGGCGTCAACGGACTTTCAGAAATAAAGTAGGCCCCGACCCCTGTATCCAAATCGGTTGCCGAAATCGTCACCACGACTTCGGGCGAGTTGGTCATGAAGGCCCCGTGATTGATCACGGCGTAAGGATTCTGCGGCGCCGTGATATCGATGAGTACGGGTACCGCTGTGACTTCTTCCGAGGGTCCGCTTTCCGCTCCATCTTCGAACGACGCGGTCACAGCATAAAAATAGGGCGTATCGTTGGTGAGACCTTCATGCGTGTAAGGGGTCGTCACGCCTTCGATCTTCGTCGCCCCCTCGATCGTGACATGAGGCGAGGTACTGAAATAGAGATTGTAGGCCTGCGCGCCAGGCACCTCCATCCAACTCAGAAAGACTTCCGTATCACCGGCCTTGACGGCAAGGCTGCGGGGAGGCTGCACCGCCCCGGCCTCCACTGGGTGCGCAGGCTGGTCCTTCCCACGATTCATCTCTTCTTCGGTCGGCACATATTTCAGGACACGGTGATTGCCGCTGTCGACGACGAACACGCAGCCTTCCTTATCGACCGCGATGCCATAGGGAAAATTGACCTGTCCCTCTGTTTTCCCTCGGTTCCCAAATGAGCACAGAAACGTCCCGTTGCCGTCGAACTTTTGAATTCGATGGTTGCCGCTGTCGACGACATAGACGTTGCCGAGCGCATCACACGCGATGCCCCATGGTGACTTAAACTGTCCGGGCCCATGGCCTTCCCGGCCCCATTTCGTCAAGAAGCTTCCTCGGGCATCGAATTTTTGGATGCGATTATTACTTTCATCGGCCACATAAATATTACCGATAAAATCGACCGCCACGCCGCGCGGAAAGAAGAAGGCGCCGTCGAAGCTGCCGTCACGGCCCCACTTCAACAGCGGCTGACCATCGGCTTGGAATTTCTGGATGCGCGCGTTGCTCGTGTCGGAGACATACACATGGCCGTCTTCATCTGTTGTAATGCCCCAGGGCACATCGAAGCGGCCCATATCGGCCCCCCGCCAGGCGAACCCGAATTTCCCCCAGGCTTTCTGCGCGTTACCCTCGAGATCGAACTTCTGTACCCGGTTGTTGCCGCTGTCAGCCACGTACAGAACATCGTCCGGTCCTACCGCCAGCCCGCGGGGATAGTACAACTGGCCTTCCTGTGAACTGGGTTCACCGCCCCACCGAGCCATGAAGGTTCCAGTCTTATCGAATTTTTGGATCGAATGGTTATCGGTATCTGCCACGTAAATGTTGCCGTTCTTGTCGAGCGCAATCCCCGTGGGCGAGTTCAATTCCCCGTCGCCCACTCCTTCACAACCGATAACCATGGCAAGGAGATAGGGCGATGGAATCGCCATCACTTCTTGCGATTCAGGGCTTTCGCCCTTCGAGGTGACGGCGGTGACGACATAGTGATAACAGGTGCCGTTGGCCAGGTCGTCATGGACGTAGGGACTCGAGGCGCCCTCCAGACACGTCGCCTTGTCCTTCTTCACACCGATCACGCCCTTGAAATCTTCGGGGCCGGCGATGGGACGAGTTAGTTCTGAGAATTTGATCTGTACGCCCTTGGAGGTCTGAAAGTAGAGGTTGTAGTACATGGCATCCGGAACCGGATCCCACGTAACGATAATACGTCCATTGCCGGGTTTAGCATGAACGTGTTGCGGAGGTGACGGCAGCTCTTCTTCCTCCGCCACTGAATCTCCGGCACCCCACTCTCCCTGAAGCCCATCGATACGGATGGGGGACCGATTGAATTGAAACATCTCGTCAAAAAGCCAGGCTTTCATCACGGTGTTGCCTCAGATTGCTCGTGGGAACGATTCAGAAACAGCGGAACTTTCAATCATTTAGACTTGGGTTGATCACTCTAGCAAAGCGATGGAAAAAGAGTCAAGGCAACAGCCACATAGCCTTAGAGAATGACGTCTTGAAAAAGACCTCTATGGTATCCGTCATTGGATCGATTACAATATAATGGCTCCATGAGGCGAAGCCCGTGATCAGAGGGTTCACTTCTTTAGCCAATTTTTCATGATCGCTAGAGGTGTCTAAATAGAAAGGAGCACAACAGAAGCAACGATGCGAAACTTCATTCTTGGCGTCACGGTCGGTGCCGTCCTTACCACGATGGTGGTCCAGGCAGCAGGGAAAGATGGAATGGGAGGGAGTGGACGGCCTCCGCTCTTGCATGATGAGCGGGAGCGGCAGTTTCAGCTTCAACTCGATCACATACGCCAACAAACTGAGCTGGAACAGGCACGAATGCAAGGGAAAAAGAAACCCTGCTAGTGAGCCACCAAGCCATCTGACCTGGCCGGTCATCGTTTCGTCGTGCTATGGGCCTAATAGTCAAGAACCACGTATCAATGGCAGATAGGACGGATTCAAAGGTAAATAATTATGAGAATGTTTCAAGTCAAACAAACGGTCACGTATGACCTGACGACAGCCGCAGGAACAGAGCAGGAAGCCATCTTGAAAGCCAAAGGCATTCCATTGGCTCAATGGACCGCTGAGGCCGATGAGATCACGGCCGAGATGCTGGATGAGACCGATGAAATCGACGAGTACTGAACTACGCCCATGGTCTGTTCCATCTTTCAGGGACAGTGAGAGCAGAGAGCCGCCACGCATCATCACTACCAGGGAGAAAAAACCATGAGCCTGATTCAAAGAATCCACACATCCGCGCTGTGCTTGCTCCTCATCACTGCAGTGGCCCCCGCAGTCACTGCCGGGGACAAGGAACGCGCCAGCAGTCAGGCTGCTCCATTGGATAAGAAAACCGAGGAGAGGGCACGGTATGTCATCAAGATCGCCGGATGCAATGATTGCCACACGACCGGCTATGCGGAAGCGGCAGGGAAGATTCCAGAAAAAGACTGGCTCAAGGGAGATGCGATGGGATGGCGCGGTCCTTGGGGTACAACCTACGCGAGCAACATACGGCTCTCTATGCAAAATCTCTCGGAAGCCCAGTGGATCCAGGTTTCACGGTCGGTTGAGTTTCGGCCACCCATGCCATGGTTCGTCCTGCGCGAGATGACCGAACAGGACCTGAGGGCCATCTATCGATTTATCAGAAAGCTCGGCCCGGCAGGCGAACCGGCGCCTGCCTATGTTCCACCGGATCAAGAGCCGCCACAACCATATATTTTGTTCCCCTCGCACTAAAAGGGTTCAGGATGCCCACGATGCCGGCATTGCGGGCATCGTTCGGAAACCGACAGCGAGTTCGTACGTTAGCCAGATACTTGTGCCATGGCACGAAAGACATCGTTTCGATCCAGAAGCTCTTCATAGGTCCCTTCAGCTGCCACGCCTCCGGGCTCTAGCAGATAAATCCTATCGGCATGTTTCACGGTCCCCAGGCGATGGGCGATCATAATGATCGTTTTGGCATGGAATAGCACTTGAAGCGCATCCGTTACCGCATCTTCAGTGATGCCGTCCAACGCGCTCGTCGCCTCGTCAAGAATCAGCACATCCGGGTCGCTGTACAAGGCCCGAGCAATCCCAATGCGTTGCCTCTGCCCCCCGCTGAGCCTCACGCCACGCTCACCCACCATGGTGTCATACCCGTCAGG
>JANPKE010000005.1:0-2745 GCA_031425875.1 Nitrospirota bacterium | reverse complement strand
GTCTCGATGCGGTTCACATCCAAGTTGGCCAGCGTGAGGGTCCTGTCGCCCTGACTAGCGAAGGGGATACGTCCCCCCTCGCCCGGGGGCGCTTCCATCGGGGTGAAGTTGTAGATGGCGTTGATGGTCAACAGACCTTTCATCGGAACTTGTTGTTGAGACCCGATCACGACAAAGCAACTGACCGAGCCGCAAGAGGCCTCTACCCAAGATGGACTGAGCATCGAAAACACCATTCCGCCTGCACCACCAAGAGCGAGGACATAGCAAAAGAGCTTGCGCATCATGATTCCATGATCTTTCTGTGGGTCACGCAGACGGGAGACGAAGCTCGACGCCCATTGCGAGACACGACTGTTTAAGGAAAATGATTACGGATTATGAGGGCGATAAAAGAAAGCCAGGAGGCCCGCGGAAGAAATGGAACAACGCAGCCGCGCTGAGGACTGGTTTAAAGGAAAGAATACTCGCACGTTCAATGAGCTGAAGACTTATAGTAAATGGAACGACTGAGGGCTCGATGTCTTCCCCGGCCGCGCACATCCATGCACAGATACCGGTCGAGTGAGTGCCGGCCGCATGATCCGCATGGTGCTGTGCATGGCCGACACTGGGCGCAGCCATGAACCCGTTCACCAGTACGAGACAGAGAAGCAAACCCCACACCAGCGTGGGCCGTCTTACGGTAACCCTCATAGTTGCTCTTCTAGCGCAGAGACGCAGCCTTTATCGGTTCCGGTTTCTGAATCCGGGCCACAGCGTCGAAGATCAGCTGCTCGGTCAACAGGCCGCCCTTGATGTACTCGCGGACGACGCCCTTTTCATCGATGAACACACTCACCGGCAGGCCAAAGACCCCAAACTGGTTCGCGACTTTGTTGTCACGATCCATGAGCACCGGAAACGTATGGCCGTGTTGCTTGATGTGCTCACGCACCCTTGGCTCATCTTCCAATTCGTTAATGGCCAACACCACAAACCCCTTCTCACGGAGCTTGTCGTAGGTGGTCTGCATTGCAGGCATTTCCGTCGTGCAGGGCTTGCACCAGGTCGCCCAGAAATTCACGAGCACGACCTTGCCTCGGTATTGACTCAAGCTCTGCGACTTACCCTCCAAATCGACCAAACGAAAATCCTCAGCAGCCGTGCCCACCGCGGGCACGCGTGAGCCCATTCCCCACACCACGCCACTGCTGATGAGGAGCATCACACACAGAGTCACCATTCCGACCGTCTTCACGGAATCTGTTTTCTTCATACCCATCACCTCTCCTCCTCGTGGCTCGCGCTGTCCTACAAGGCACTCTTCGTCAACTGGAATGATCTGGTTACCCCAAAGATGTAACTGATTCCCTGAGCCAAATTGTTGTTGGAATCCCTCATTATCGGAATCTGCGAATGAAAATACATGGACGTCCACTTGGTCAACGGCGAATCCATCAGCCCATCCAGACTGACCTGAAATCCCGGCGAAAATGCAAAATATGTGGAGCCGGTGGTCGGTACCAGGCGGTTGGTGATCGCAGGATCAAGGACAATCGTCTCACCGGGGAAATCCGGAGCATCGGCCGGCGTAGCCGATCGTTCCAGCGACGCACTGATGTTATCGTGGACCAGATACCGCCAATGGAATTGCCCCGTCAGCACCAGCCAAGGAGCGCGCTCTAAAGGAATGCCGCTCGCACCCAGGTTAAGGTTGTACTCGTCACCAAACTGATAGCCATCATTGTTACGAAACGTATGGCGATAGCTGGCATAGAAGAACTGATTGAGTCGGTGCGGAATCAGCTCATAGGTTTGATAGACCGAGCCAATGAGCCCGACGTTACCTCTCCCCAATTGGGTTGGTGACTCCATCACCTCACCGGCGGCATCCCTGGCACTGGTACTGCCGGTCGGCACTTGCACGCCAAACCCAGCGACGATCATGCTTCGCAGCGTTGGAAGCACGTTGTACTTCGCTGTAATGATCATATCTCCGATCCCGTTGTCCCGAAACGGAACCAGCTCTCCCTCACCGTTTGCGCCTTCCTCTCCCAATCCATCGATGTGTTTATGCGTCCGCCACAGATAGGGGATCGAGACCTGCACACCCAGCCGATCCGTAATGCCGTAGTTCAAGTCAAAGTTGACGGTTTGCGTAATGGTTCGCACTTCTTGATGGTGGTCCAGAATGAGGCGCCGTCCGGCTTGATCGATCGCGGGAATCACCCCGTTCGTTCCATCAAGTAAGCGCATCGGCGTATAGTTGTACATGGTGTTGAACGTCAGGATCCCGGCCTGCGGCACCTGTTGTTGGGAACCGATCACCACAAAACAGGTGACCGACCCACAGGCCGCTTCAGCCGGCTGGTTGATAGACCACGCTAACGGAAATAGGGTCAGCACCAGTAGCAACGGGAATATGGACCACCTGACTGCCGTCATGAACAGGACTCCTTCTCAGAGGAACAACCTCGAACCGCTAAAATAGAACCTTCGCGTGGTCACGTACGACAAAACGACTTCGGCTAACGCGACGAGAGATTATTTAGGAGAAGGATGGAGGAGCGCGGCTGGAACAGATGCTCGGGGGCTCAGAAAAAGAGTCGCTGGAATGAACTATCGGAACAAGAGCGATGGGGTTACGCTCGGCATGAATCAAGACAACTTCAGTGTCGAGGACCGTACCAGCGGCACACATCCAGGAACAGAGCAACGTCCCATGTGTCGCCGCTTGATGCTGCGCATGGTGTCCGGCATGTT
>JANPKE010000004.1:0-2500 GCA_031425875.1 Nitrospirota bacterium | reverse complement strand
GCAGTCGGCGGACCATTCGTTCTCCGCTGGACAGGAGATTGCCCGACAGCTGAACGATTCGCGATTGAAAGGCATCTTCGTCCTTTCTGACGGGCTTCATGTGAATGGGAGTGAACTGGTTCGGGGATTAAATTCCAAGGTGTCTCCGTCCGTTGTGGTGACCGGTGGATTGGCCGGCGATGGTGACCGATTCCGACGAACCTGGGTTTTACAAGACAGACGACCACAAGCAAATTTTGTGACGGCCGTTGGTTTTTATGGCGATCGTATTCAGATCGGGCATGGATCGAAAGGGGGATGGGATCGGTTCGGCCCCGAGCGTTGTGTGACGAGGTCGAAAGGAAACATCCTTTTTGAGCTCGATGGTCGCCCTGCACTCCAACTCTACAAGGAATATCTTGGCGATCGAGCGGCCGGGTTGCCGGCGACGGGGCTTTTGTTTCCGCTCGCGTTGCGTGCCAACGAATCAGATGCAAAGAGCTTAGTCCGAACCATTTTGGCCGTGGATGAGCGGGAACAATCGCTGACCTTCGCCGGCGATATTCCGGAAGGGGCGCTCGCGCAGCTGATGAAGGCGAATTTCGATCGGTTAGTCCAAGGTGCGTCGGAAGCGGCATCCTCCACGAAGCTCTCCACGGATGGCGGTCCCTGCACCCTCGCCATTGCGATCAGTTGTGTGGGTCGGCGTCTTGTGTTGGGGGAACGAACGGAAGAGGAAATTGAGGCAACGCTGGATGTGCTTCCCAAAGGGACCAGACAGATTGGGTTCTACTCTTACGGAGAGCTGTCCCCTTTTGCGACAGGAACCTGTGACCTTCACAATCAGACGATGACGCTGACGACGTTGAGTGAGGCGGCCTGAGTCTTCATGCATCCCTTGCTGGCACGACAACTAAGACGTTTAGGCCTCGATGAACAGCATCCGCCGCCGTCACTTGAGGCATGGAGCGAGCTGATTGAGCGGATCGACCGAAGCTATGTGGAGGCCGACCAGGGTCATGCGCTCTTGGAGCGCTCGTTGGCTCTCTCCTCGAAGGAGATGCAGGATCTCAACGCTCAGCTCAAACAGACCAGCGACACACAACTGGCGCAGGAACGCAACAAACTTCAGGCCGTGTTGCACTCGCTGGGGGACGGCCTCTGTGTCGTCGATTCGGCGTGGAAGATCCAGATGATGAACCAGCCGGCTGAACTGTTGTTTAGGGAACCGACTCGCGCCCTCATCAATCGTCCTGTGTACCAGATGGTTTCTCCGGGTCCGGAGGAATTCCGAGCAGACTGTTTGATCACCGATGCGACGTTTCCAGCTCTTGAATCCGGCGAGCCCTATCGGACGGACGATGGCTTGCTGGTGACGGCAGACGGCCAGCTTGTCCCGATCTCTTTAGTTGTCACTCCGATGCTGTCGGACAGCGGAGTGATGGGAGCGGTTCTTGTCTTCAGGGATATCAGTCATCAGAAGCACATCGAACGAGAGCGTCTGCGCACAGAAGGCCTTCTCCGGCGCATTCAAACAGGATTATCCGAGCTGGCGAAGAATGCGCAAGTGTACGGCGGTAATCTCCAAGAAGCGCTTCAAACCGTCACTCGAGTGGCAGCAGAATGTCTGCGCACGGAACGGGTCAGCATCTGGTTTTTTATCGGTGATCGATCCGGCATTCGATGTGCCGATCTGTATCAGCTCGCAACTCGAGAACATTCTCAGGGTCTGGCGTTGAGCGCGCCGGATTATCCGAAATACTTCCAGGAACTCGATTCCGAACGAGTGGTCGCTGCAGATGATGCGCAGGTGGATCCGAGGACCGATGAATTTGCGGCGAATTATCTGATCCCACTTGGGATAACCTCCATGCTGGACATGCCCATTCGATCGGAAGGCCGGATGGTCGGTGTGATTTGCCATGAACACATCGGTCCTAAGCGACAGTGGACGATGGAGGAACAGCATTTCGCCGCAGCTGTCGCCAATACGGTGGCCTTAGCCATCGAGGCAGCCGACAGGCGGAAGATCGAACAGGCGCTACGAACCAGTGAAGGACGGCTGACGACGACGGTGCAAAGCGCGAACATTGGGATTTGGGACTGGGACCTGAATACGAATAACGTGTATCTCTCGCCTGAGTGGAAACGGCAGCTCGGGTATGAGGATCATGAGCTGGCCAGCTCGTTTCAGGAATGGGAAAGCCGGTTGCATCCCGAAGATCACGACCGTTCATTAGCGACCATTGAGGCATACCTGAGTGTACGAGCATCGGAGTTCGAGCTTGAGCACCGTCTCCGCCATAAGGATGGTTCCTATCGGTGGATTCTTGCCCGAGGAACCATAATTCAGGATGAAGGTACGCTGTCATCGCGCATGGTTGGTATCCATCTTGATGTGACCGACCGAAAGATGGGTGAAGAAGTCCATCGCCAGGCCAAAGAAATTTCGGAGGCAGCGAGCCAGGCCAAGAGTCAGTTTTTGGCCAACATGAGCCACGAGATTCGCACCCCACTCAAT
>JANPKE010000003.1:0-4071 GCA_031425875.1 Nitrospirota bacterium | reverse complement strand
CGGCTGCTCATCGGACACTGCCACTCGGGTCCGTCGCAGTTGTGCATTCGTTGACTTCAGGTCGTCAGGTTACGGTCAGGATTAATGATCGAGGGCCGTTCGCGAGGGGGCGGGTTTTGGACCTTTCGTTGGCCGGTGCCCAAGTGCTTGGGATGGTCGGCAACGGAACCGACCAGGTCGAACTCCGAGTTGTGGACTATAACTCTCGACCTGAAGGGATGGGGGTGTTACGGGTTCAAGTCGGTGCTTTCGCGGACCTTCAGAATGCTCGGGCGCTGCTTGCACAAGTTCAACGAGATTTTGCTGATGGGCGTATCATTCAGATCGATCCCCCGGAAGGGCGCCGTTACCGAGTCCAAATTGGTCGATTCTTGACCGAACCGGAGGCTCAGATGGCCGCGGGTCGTCTCGATCGTACACTGAACCTGCAATCGTTTGTTGTGCGGGATGATAGCTAAACAATGGAAGGACGGTAGCATCATTCTGAGGGTTCCGTTTGGAACCAATTGATTTTCAAGCGACATTTCTTGGATTGCTTGCCTGCATGTGATCCCTGTGATAGATGTAGTAACTGTGAACTCTATTCTAAACAGTCCGGTTATCTTAGTGGTACGATCCTCTGAAGGGTGGACCAAGAGGTATCCTCTGGGAGACGCCCGGCTTCTCATCAGGCCAGCCGAACTGGTCCAACGTCCCTAAATAGATGATTGCATGGACATCCTCATCCTTCTAGGGTTGATAGGGTTATCCGCTATTATTTCCACTGCCGAGATCGGCTTTTTCTCGGTCAACGAAACAAGACTGCGAGCCTTGGCTCAGACTGGAAGTAAGCGAGCGGAGAAAGCCCTTCAGCTCCGAAGTGACCCTCAGCGGCTTTTTTCGACCATTCTTGTGGGAGATCGTCTGGTGAGTACGGCAATTCCGATGTTTGCCACCTTTATCACGCTGAGTGCGTATGGTGAGAAGACCATTTTGGAAGAAGCCATCGCCGTCATGGTCGGAATTTTGACCTTCGTACTGTTGGTCTGCGTGGACGTGGTGCCAAAGACGTTGGCGGCGAAGTATTCTGTGCCTGTAACCCTGAACTTGGCCTACCCGATCTATGGGGTTCAGGTGATGCTGCGGCCGCTCCTGTTCTTGATCGTGCCGCTGATCTACAGTTTGACCGGTGGAAAAGGACTCACGCATCCCCTGGTCACGGAAGAAGAACTGAAGATCATGCTCGACCAAGGAGGAAAAGCGGGCGAGATTGAATCTGAAGAAGTGAAGATGATCAAGAACGTGTTTCAGCTGAAGGATATTACAGCTGAAGATGCGATGACGCCGCGCATCTACGTGTTTTCGCTCGACGGGAACCTTCGACTCAAGGAAGCACAAGAGCTGCTCTATAATTCCAAGTACTCCAGAATTCCGCTCTATGACGGCATGCTCGATAACATTACCGGGATTCTTTACAAGACGAAGGCGCTGACCGAGTTGGCTAAAGGGAGAACCGATTTGCGCCTCCGGGATATCGCGCATCCTCCGCTCTTCGTCCCGGCCGGCAAGACGGCGGACGACTTGATGAAACAGTTCCAGCAGGAGAAGCGGCATATGGGAGTCGTCGTCAACGAATTCGGCGGTGTCATGGGACTGGTGACGCTTGAAGATCTTCTCGAGGAAGTCGTGGGTGAGATCGTCGATGAAACGGATATCACCGAAGAACTCATCAAACGCATTGGGAAGAACCAAATTCTAGTCCACGGACGGACGGAAGTTCGAAAGGTGAACGATTTCCTGAAAGTCGAGCTTGGAGATGAAGCTCTGACGATCGGAGGGCTGATTCAGGAAAATCTTGGTCGCATCCCGCAGGCAGGAGAAGAACTCCGCATCGAGAATTGTCGCCTGGTGGTCCATGAGGCGGATCCCCGCTCGATACAAAGCGTGCAAATTCTTAAGGACGAGAAAGTACCTGTTCCGGTCGAAGCCTCGGTGTGACTAGCTCTCCTGCCGGTGCTCTATTAAGTCTAGGAACGCCTCCTCGTTAAGGACAGCCACCTCAAATTTCTTCGCCTGATCAAGTTTGGAGCCAGGGTCTGTGCCGGCTACGACATAGCTCGTCTTCTTACTGACCGCGGATGATACCGAGGCGCCCAACCGTTCGACCAGCGTCTTGGCCTTATCTCTCGTCAGCCTCACCAATCCACCGGTGAACACGAAGCTTTTCCCTGCGAAAGGCAACGCAACCGGGCTCTGAGCTGAGGGTGTGTCTATGATCGAAACGCCTAGTGTACGCAATTCATCAATGACCCGTCGGTTGGAACTCTCTTGGAAGTAGGAGACCAAACTCTCAGAGATTTCAGGACCAATTTCCCGGACTTCCTGAAAGCGGTCGCTGTCAGCCGACATAATAGCATCAAGCGAGCCGAACTCTTTCGCAAGCACTTTGGCGATGTGCTGCCCTACTTGACGGATTCCCAGGCCCATCACAAATCGGTCAAGCGAGACGTGTTTGCTTCGCGCGAGAGCGTCAAGGAGAAGGGTTGAGGATCGCTCCGCGAATCCCTCTAACTCAAGAAGTTGTTCAGCCCTGAGTCGATACAGGTCGGAGAGATCCTTCACAAGGCCGAGGTCGACCAATTGTGCCACTGTTTTCTTACCCAGTCCGTCGATATTGAGAGCGGTCTTCGATACGAAGTGTTCAATGGCACCTTTCAGTTGGGCCGGACAGGCGGCTTGGCCTGTGCAGTAGAAGTAGGCACCTTCTCTTGCCACGGTGGAATTGCATATTGGACAGTGAAGTGGCATGTGGAAAGGGTCCGACCTGACTTCATTCAAGACGGGGATACGCTCGGTGATTGCCGGAATAACATCGCCGGCACGCTCGACTCGAACCGTGTCGCCTACTCGGATATCCTTTCTTGCCACCTCGTCCGCATTGTGGAGGGTAGCTCGGCTGATGGTGACCCCACCCACTTCTACCGGTTTCAGGAGGGCGAGAGGAGTTAAGGCTCCCGTTCGGCCAACGGAAATGACAATGTCCTGTACTTCGGTGATCTCTTTCCGAGGAGGGAATTTGAACGCGATGGCCCAACGAGGACTTCTGGATTTCATTCCTAGTTGTGCTTGCCAATCCCTGCGATCGACTTTCACCACGACTCCATCAATTTCATAGGGGAGATTGTCGCGTTGATCCTCCGTTTCTCGGTGAAATGCCAAGACCTGGTCGATGGCTTCGCATCGTCGGCGAAGGTGAGGGACCGGAAGCCCACACATGGCCAACATCTCCAGCTCTGCCCAGTGCGACGGGGGATGGGATCCGGTCATCGTCATCACTTCATAGCACGTGACAACAAGTGGCCGTGTGGCGGTAATGTGTGAATCGAGTTGCCGAAGAGAACCAGCGGCGGCGTTACGTGGATTGGCAAAGGCGTCGTCCCCCCGTTCCGTCATTCGGCGGTTGAGCGCATGAAAGTCTGAGAGAGGCATATACACTTCGCCCCGCACCACCAAGTAATCCGGATAAGATCCAGTCTGCAACTGCAGCGGGAGCGAGCGAATCGTGCGGAGATTCATGGTGATATCCTCGCCCACCTGTCCGTCACCACGGGTCGAGCTACGAACAAACGTCCCGTGGTCGTAGACTATTTCAACTGACAGGCCATCGAATTTAGGCTCGACTGTGTAGTCGATGTGTTCTGTACCTAGCTCCCGTTTCATCCGCTGGTCGAAGGCCAGGACCTCCTCGGAATTCACCAAGGAATCAAGGCTCAACATGGGCCGTTCATGCTGCACCTTGCCGAGTTTATCCACGGGGGAGGCACCGACACGCTGAGTCGGGGAATCGGGGGTAACCAGTTCCGGGTACGTCCGTTCCAAGTTGGTCAATTCTCGGAACAACCGATCATACTCTCCATCGGAAATGTCAGGGTGGTCCTTGATGTAATAGCGGTAGTCATGATGCCGGATTTGGCCCTTGAGATGGGCGAGTCTCTCTTGCTCGGCGGGAGTGGCTTTCGACGAGGGCAGAGAGTCGTTATGGAGTGAATCCTGTCGCATTGTTGCGCTCAACGAGGTGACGCCCCAGCGATC
>JANPKE010000002.1:0-3533 GCA_031425875.1 Nitrospirota bacterium | reverse complement strand
CTCAAGAATGCCCAACGCCACCATCGCCATGCGATCAAGCCCCAACCCCCAGGCAATGACCGGCACCGAGACGCCGAGCGGTAGCGTCACATCGGAACGAAAGAGACCAGCGCCGCCGAGTTCCATCCAACCCAAGCGCGGATGCCGCACCTGCAACTCGACCGACGGTTCAGTAATCGGATAATAGGCCGTCAAGAACTTTACTTCCTTCGCTTGTGCCACTTCTCGGGCAAACAAATTCAGGAGCCCCAACAGCGTCCTGAAGTTGATATCTCCTCCCAGCACGATCCCCTCCACCTGAAAGAAATCCGTGGCGTGGGTGGCGTCGACTTGGTCATAGCGAAAACACCGGGCAATCGAGAAATACTTCCCGGGAATGTGTGGCGAAGCAGCAAGCGTTCGAGCCGACACTGCCGTGCCCTGACTCCGCAACACCAACCGTTTAGCCCGATGCACATCAAACGAATAGCCCCAGCCTGCGGAACCAGTCTCCGCGCCGTTCTCATGTACCTTGGCCACACGCGACAAGAACGGCTCATCCACGGCAGTGGTATGGCTGGGCTCCTTGACGAAATAGACATCGTGAATGTCCCGGGCTGGATGGAATTGCGGCATGAACAGGGCATCCATGTCCCAGAACTCGGTTTCGACCAGCGCCCCCCGCATCTCTTGGAACCCCATGCTCACAAGTTTGGTTTTGACCGTATCGAGAAATTCGCGATAAGGATGCTTCTTTCCTGTTCCGATACGAGGCGGGCGCAGACTAATGGTGTACTTTCTCAATCTCGTCTGCCGCCAACTCCCATCCTTCAACAAGTCTGGAGTCAACTGCGAGACTTCTTCAGCAACCCCCTGCGTCAGCAACTGTGCCGCTGCACCGGCTCCGTCCGATGACAATATAAATGAGCGGGCCACCCGCTCGTCCACACGGAACGGTTCTTTGGCATTGCCACGTTTCACGGCAAAGTCTTCGATGATCTGCCGATGGGCTTCCGTGAAGCTCTTCAGCTCTTTTGGTGAGTCATGCATTTCCCCTAGGAGGGTTTGGAGTGCCTCGACAGTCTGGCTCGGGCGTCCAGTTGTTTCAATGCACCCCCCTTGGATGATCAGGACCACCCCTTCCTTTTTAAGTCGCCCGACAGCTTTGCTGACATCCGAAGCGTCCAGTCCGCCTTGCGACTGAAGGTCAGGAATGGTCAGTCTTTGCCCGGTGCCGGTGGCTTCCCGCGCAGCCGCCAAGACTCGCTCGATGGGCGAGGCGGTCTGGTGATATTCCTCCCCGATCTTCGTCAGCGAGACGATGGGCGTGACGGTTTCCGTCTGGACCGTGATGAGAGACTTGGCCAATAACCACTCGACCGCCATGCTGAGTTGAGACGCCTCCAGCTCAGCTGCGCCGGCCAACTGTTCGCTGCCCAGAGCGGTTCCCGACGGGCGAAGCCCTAAGGTCGTGAGTACTTTAATTTCGAGAGGGTGCAGACTGTCGATGAGTGTGGAGATGTCCACCTGAGCCGCCTATTGATGGACCGCGGCGCGTGACGCCGGCGAGACGGCCATTGCTCCAGCCGCCCGCATGGCTGCAATGGTGGCTGTATAGTCGCGTTGGGAAAAAATCGCGGACCCTGCCACGAGGACCGTCGCTCCGGCAGCCACGATCTCCCGAGTATTTTCCACCTTCACGCCGCCATCCACTTCTAGCAGCGCCTGACTTTTGATCTTGTCCAACAGTGCCCGCGTATCGGCGATTTTCTTGAGCACCGATGGGATAAACGTTTGCCCGCCGAATCCAGGATTCACCGACATGATCAACACCAAGTCGACATCTCCCAAGATCTCCTGAAGCAACGAGAGTGGCGTCGCAGGATTTAAGGTGACTCCGGCCTTGACCCCCCGTTCCTTAATCGATTGAATTGTGCGATGGAGATGCGGGCAGGCTTCGACATGCACGGTCAGATAGTCGGCTCCGGCATCGACAAACTCCGGAATGAACGCATCGGCGTTGGTGATCATCAAATGGACGTCGAGTGGAAGCTTAGTGACTTTTTTGAGACTTTCGACAATCGGTGGCCCCACTGTCAGGTTCGGCACGAAATGGCCGTCCATCACATCGACATGCAGTAGGTCGGCACCTGCTCGCTCCACTGCGGATACTTCATCGGCCAATCGAGCGAAGTCCGCAGAAAGAATTGAGGGGGCGATCTGAATCGAATGACCCATTATGTCTTCCGTAGGCGGGCGGCATAAAAGCCGTCCATCCCGCACTCGTTACCCATAGTCGAGAACGCGCCGCAGGTGGTCACAAAGGGGAGCGCAGTGGTGGGAAGCCACGCCGCCACAGATTCACGCATCCATCCAGGATAGGCTTCGCAAAAAGAGGTGACGACCCCTTCAGTCTCTTCCGTCTCCGTCGAGCACGCACTATAGACCAGCACCCCACCGGGTCGCAAGCAGGAAGCCACCGAGACAAGGATTTCAGCTTGAAGTTTCTGGTGCCTGGCGAACGTCGAACTGTCCTTCCGCCATTTCGCTTCAGGATGTCGGCGCAACACACCCAACCCACTACAGGGGGCATCCACGAGTATCCGATCGAACAGCGGCGGTTCCTTAAAGAAGTTCGACCCGCGGGCGATCACCCCAGCCCATTCGGATGGTGTTCTCACATCGCCGACGATCGGCACGACGCTCCGCACGCCCAGCCGTCCGCAATTTTGTCGGAGCAGGTCCACACGGAGAGTCTTCCGATCAACCGCATAGATCGTTCCACGATCACCCATGCGTTCGGCAAGATGCGTTGTCTTGCCGCCTGGAGCGGCGCAGGCGTCTAGCACGGTTTCGCCCGGTTGCGGATCAAGGATCAGAGGAATGAGTTGAGCCGCTTCATCTTCCACATAGAAATCGCCAGACTGGAACCCTGGCAACGCCGTGACAGCCTGGCCTTTTCCCAACACCACCCCGACAGGACTGACAGCGGTCGGATGTGCCTCAATATCGGCCTGCCGCAACTTCTCCAAAAACCCTTCCCTGGTGAGTCGATTGGCGTTCACTCGCAGGGTGACACTTGGGACCGTACTGCTTGCTCGACAAACTGATTCTGCTTGTTCAAGTCCCATTCGGCCGAGCCACCGTTCTGTCAGCCATATTGGGATTCCATGCCGAATAGATAACGATTGAGCCGGATAACTTGCTGGGTCTGGGAAAGGTGGTGCCGGGACACGAACAAGATTGCGCAGGACTCCGTTCACCAACCCGCTCCAATCGCGGCCTATTTTTTTAGCATAGGACTTCGTCAAGAGGACCGTTTCGTTCACCGCTGCAGAAGCAGGGATGCGATCCAGAAACAGCAGCTGGTAGGCGCCAAGCCGCAGTAACATTTGGACGACCATCGGCAATCTGTGGAGAGGTTTGGCGAGAACCGCATCAAGCCTCCAATCAACCGTCTCCTGTCGCCGTAAGGTCCCATACACCAGTTCCATGACCAGCGAGCGGTCACGGGGCTGTGGAATTGATGTGGCTCGTTGTTCGATCAGCTCATC
>JANPKE010000001.1:0-4827 GCA_031425875.1 Nitrospirota bacterium | reverse complement strand
CCGCCTGGTCCAGGTCGAAGGGCTCGCCAAGGGTGGGAAGGTTTCGCCGCTCGATGTCGTCGAGGTGAACCAAGAGGTTCAGAAGCGGCGAGAGGCTGCCATCGCCGCCCAGCGGAAAGTGGAATATGAGCAGTACAAACTGTCCCTATTTCTCTGGGAGAACGGCGAGCCGGTAGCGCCGCGACCGGAATGGGCGCCGGAATTCCAGGGCGAAACGCCGCTCCCTACCAAGGAGGAGGTCGCGGCTTATAAAGTAGAGGCGAAAGAAGCGCGGCCGGAAGTGCGGGAGCTCTACATCGAAGCCAAGATAAACAATATCGACATCAAACTCGCCAAGAACAAACTGCTCCCGTTGTTGGATCTTGAGGGGGGGCCGACCAAGGGTGTCGCGGACTGGGTTGTGGGACTCGGGTATCGGGTCGGCCTGCACGCTGAGGTGCCGGTGTTCCAGCGGGAAGGGCGTGGGAAGGTTATGGCCGCAGAAGTGAACCAGCAACAATTGGCGTTAAAACAGCTGTACACCGAGCAGCAGGTCAGCTTCGACGTGGACAACTGGCTCTCGGCCCAAGTGCGGGCCAGAGACCGGGTGACTGCGGCGACGGAAGCTCTCCGTTTGGCTAAGACGCTGGAAGAAGGTGAGCGTACGAGGTTTAACCTGGGGGCCACCACCGTGTTATTCGTGAACCTCCGTGAGCGCAACGTGGTGGAATCGGCGTACCAGTTGTATCGGGCGCAGGCCGACTACGCCGTGTCGCGTGGTGGGATGTTGTGGGCCAGGGGAGCATTGGCGAAGCCGTGGGCCGAAAGCGAGTTGAGCAAATACGGGACCCCGCTGACGGCAGCGGGCATGAACGGTTACAAACAACAGGGCCGCGATTAATCCGGCATAAGGAGCATCCTTCGATGGCCGCTCTAGTATTCGTGATTCTGCTCTTGCTTCCCGTGGCAACCGTGGCGGAACCGGTGCACGATTCAAGCGCGTTGAAGGCGCAGTCCACCCGGACCGAGCCCCTGACCATCAGCGAAGTGCTCGCTCGTATTGAGCTGACGCATCCGCTGCTTCGAGCGACCGGGGTTGAACGGATGCAGGCCCGGGCGAAAATTCTAAAGGCGCTCGGGGCCTGGGAGCCGAAGTTCCAGAACAGGACAGAGGTCGATCGGTATCAGTCTTGGAACTTCCTGGCCTTTGTGAATGAGACGACGGGGGGATTTAACGACAGCACGATCGAGATGGGGCATCCCTGGGGCTTCAGGGTCAATGGGGGGATCCGCAACGGGTTTGGCGATCGCACCAGCCAAGGCGCCCATGCTCTCCTCGCGAATGATGGACTGCTCTTCTGGCATAACCAGCAAATGCTCGTCGGTGGAGAGGCCCATCTGCTGCGCGGCTTCATGATGAACGAGGAGTACGCCGACTTCCAGAAGGCCGAACTCGCGGGGCCGCAGGCCGAGATCGCGGTGGCGGAGAAACGGCAAGCGCTCTACCTCGCCGGCGCCGTACAGTACTGGGATTGGCAGCTGGCGGTGAAGCAGGCCGAAGTGCAAAAACGGACATTGGCCGTCGCTGAAGAACGCCTCGTTCAGGTGCAAGGGCTGGCTAAGGGCGGGAGGGTCGCGCCGCTCGATGTGATCGAGGTGAACCAAGAGGTTCAGAGTCGGCGAGAGGCTGCCATCGCCGCCCAGCGAAAAGTGGAGTATGAGCAGTACAAACTATCCCTCTTTCTCTGGGAGAATAGCGAGCCGGTGACCCCACGACCGGAGTGGGCGCCGGAGTTCCAGGGAGAGACGCCCTTGCCGACCAGGGAGGAAATCGCCGCAAACAAAGTGGCGGCGAAAGAAGATCGGCCGGAAGTGCGGGAGCTCTACATCGAAGCCAAGATGAACAATATCGACATCAAGCTCGCCAAGAACTACCTGCTCCCAAAGTTTGATTTCAAGGGGGGGCAAATGGAGGCCGGCGCGGACTGGACTGTGGGAGTCGGGTATCGGATGGAAAATTGGTTTGCGATGCCGGTCTTCCAGCGGGAAGGGCGCGGGAAGGTTCTGTACGCGGAAGCGGACCAGCAACAATTGGCCTTCAAGCAGCTGTACACCGAGCAACAGGTCAGTATCGACGTGGACAACTGGCTCTCGGCCCAAGTGCGGGCCAGAGACCGGGTGAAGGCGGCGACGGAAGCGCTGCGATTGGCTAAGACCTTGGAAGAGGGTGAGCGTACGCGTTTCAACATGGGGGCGAGCAGTGTGTTGTTCGTCAATCTGCGGGAACGCAATGTCGTGGATACAGCCTACAAGCTCTACCAGGCACAGTATGATTACACGTTGTCACGCGGAGGCATGTTGTGGGCCAAGGGCGCGTTGGCTAAGCCGTGGCCAGAAAGCGAGTTGGCCAAGTACGGGAACCCGCTAACGGCCGCGGGCATGAACGGCTTCAAACGACCGGGACGCGATTAATTCAGCAACAAAGGAGCATTCTTCCTTGATCCTTCTCTTGCTGTTCTCTTTGATGATTGTGCCGGCGACCGCGCTGGCGGACCCGGTGCTCACCTCGAGTGTCCTGCCGGCTCAGTCGACTCGCACCGCTCCTCTGACCATTGAAGAGGTGCTAGCGAGGATTGAGTTGACCCATCCGCTGCTCAAGGCAACCGGACTGGAGCGGGCACAGGCTCGAGCGAAAGTCCTGAAAGCGTTGGCTGCGTGGGAGCCGAAGGTTCGGAGCGAGATCGAGTACGACCGGTATCAAACCTTCAATTTGACGAACGTCAGTGGCGCGCCGAATCACTTAAGTGCTGGTTATAACGATACCTTTGTCAAGATCGGGCACCCCTGGGGGTGGGAGCTCTTCGTCGGTATCCGTAACGTCTTTGGGGATCATGCTACGCTCATGGGGCAGAACACTCTGAATCCATCCGACCGTAACGTCCAGAGTCCCGGGGTGGGAATCCCTCAAGACCTTCAACTGTTCTATCCGCAGCAAATGGCCATCATCGGCGGAAAGTTTAACCTCCTGCGGGGCTTCATGGTCAACGAAGAGAATGCCCAGTTTCAACAGGCCGAACTCGCGGGGCCGCAAGCCGAGGTGAAGGTGGCGCAGAAACGGCAAGATCTCTATCTTGCCGGCGCGGTTCAATACTGGGATTGGCAGGTCGCCGTCAAGCAAGCCGATGTGGTCAAGCGTGCATTGGCCGTCGCGGAGGAGCGCTATGGCATGGTTGAGGGGAGATCCAAAGCCGGCGCGGTCGCTCCGATCGACGTGGTCGAAGCCCGAGAAGAAGTTCAGCGACGTCGAGAGGCTGCCATCTATGCGCAGCGGAAGGTCGAGTATGAGCAATATAAGCTGGCGCTCTTTCTCTGGGAAGACGGCGAACCTGTGACACCTCGTCCTGAATGGGCGCCTGAATTTCAAGGGGAAATGCCGTTGCCGAGTGACGAGGATGTGGCGGCCTTCAAAGCGGAAGCCACGGAGGATCGTCCGGAAGTGCGAGATCTCTACATTGAAGCCAGATTGAACAATATTGAACTGAAACTGGCGAAGAATGGTCTGCTTCCCAAGCTCACGGTTGAGGGGGGGCCGGCGATTGGCTCGATCTATTGGGTTGGAGGTGTCGGTTACCGAATGGCTACTCTCTTCAGTATGCCGCTGTTCAATCGGGCTGCCCGAGGGAAGGTCCTTCACGCGGAAGCGCAGCAGGAACGATTGACATGGAAACAAGCCTTTACCGAGCGACAAGTTCAGATCGACGTTGATAATTGGCTTTCTGCCCAAGTGCGGGCCCGAGACCGTGTGAAGGCTGCGACAGAAGCTCTGCGCTTGGCCAAGACGTTGGAAGAGGGCGAACGGGCTCGGTTTAATATGGGAGCAACGAGCGTGCTCTTCGTCAACCTACGAGAGCGTGCGGTGGTTGAAGCGGCTTATGAGCTGTACCGTGCTCAGGCCGACTATGTAGTGTCCCGTGGGGGGATGTTGTGGGCAAGAGGGGCGCTGTCGAAAGCAGTGGCTGAGAAAGTACTTGCCAAATACGGTGATCCGTTACACACCGCAGGGTCCTCAGGCCGTAAACTGCCGGGACGTGACTAAGGTGGCGTAGGGTTGGTGGTAGATGATAGTTCGTTCGGTGGATTGGAAATAAACTCTAGAACATGATCTAGTTGGTAGGGGGATAAGGGGCCGATGATTCACATTTTGACTTATTACTGGGGGTGGTCATGAAAGAACCTCAGGGCGAAGGTTCCAAGGGCCTGTTCGAAGCGCTGATGAAGCAGCTGTCCGTGGCCATGAAGGCTGAGAAAAAAATCATGAGTTTGATTTTTTCTTATGCGCTGGCCGTCGGGTTCTTTTCCCTTATCATCCCGTTGACCGTGCAGGAATTGGTCAGCACCTTTTCCTATGCGGTTCAGCCGGTCATGATCTGGACGTTGACCGGTATTATGATGTCGGTTCTGTTGTTTGTCGGTCTGTTCAAGACATTCCATTTCTACGCGGTGGATGTCGTGCAACGCCGGCTCTTTGCGCGAGTCACGGTTGCGATGGTTGAACAGCTTCCTCGGAATCGTTTTAAAGGGGTGAAGCCGGAAATTGCGAATTACTTCATTGAAACGGTTTTCATGCAACGTGCCTTATCCACGCTGCTCATCGATCTCATCAATGTGGTGGTGGGTGGTACGGTCGGCATGATTATGCTGGTCGTCTACCATCCCTATTTCCTCATGTACAATCTTTTGCTCATGGCCGGGTTCGCGATCACGTTTTTCGTGCTTTCCCGTGGCGCCCTCCGGACGACCCTCGCCATGTCTCACGCGAAATACGACGTCTTCAATTTTGTTCAAGAG